>JAAYBK010000224.1 GCA_012718885.1 Ruminococcus sp.
GACGCCGCTGATAATGATACAGTCGGTGGAAAAATATCCGCTCTCCCTTGCACTGAGACTGTCTGTGGACAGCACGGGGCAGAACTATGAGCAGAACAAGCTTATCGCATTGTCTGTTATCGGACTTATACCATCCGTTGCAGTGTTTGCGGCAGCACAGAAAAAATTTGTAAGCGGTATAACCGCAGGAGGGCTGACAGGATGAGTAATTACAGACAGCCCGAAGTGATTGCGGAAAAATACATCAGAGAACTGATCCTGCCGTCAGAGCCTCTCTCTCCGCTCTGGAATGCGGAAAACTTCATCTTCCACAAAAAGCCAAAGTGGAATTATATCGACAATTGCATGATAACAGCGCTGCTGATGATGTATGACAAGACCGGGGAAAAGCAGCTTCTTGATTACGCTGTCAGGTTTATCGGCACTTATGTGAACGAAGCCGGGGATATCCCCACGCTTTCCTTCGCCGATCATAACCTCGATAATATAAACGGCGGAAAAAATTTGCTGAAGTTATACAAGCTGACCGGGGAGCGGATGTATCTTTCAGCAGCGGAGAAGCTGGTCAGCGGACAGCTCTCGCAGCAGCCAAGACTGAACTGCGGAAATTTCTGGCACAAGGCCATATATCCATGTCAGATATGGATAGACGGAATATATATGGTCTTGCCCTTTTTGGCGGAATACAGCCTTATTTCCGGAAGAAGCGAAATGCTGGAGGATGTACGTATGCAGCTTAAAAACATTCGGCAGCTGATGCGTGATCCTGTGACGGGACTCTATCATCACGGCTATGACGAGACAAGAAATATGGACTGGGCAGATAAGAGCACAGGCCTTTCAAGGGGATTATGGCTGCGATCCATGGGCTGGATGAGTGCAGGACTTGCCGACCTTTCGGAGATATGTTCGGAAGAGAAGCTTTTCAGCAATATGCTTGCAGAGCTGCTCGGAGCACTGAGCTGCACTGCTCTTGATGACGGTATGCTTTTGCAGCTGCCGGTCAGACCTGAGCTTGCCGGAAATTATCCTGAGACCAGCGGAACACTGCTCTTTGCATATTCCGCCATGAAGTCACACCGGCTTGGTGTCTGCGGAGAGGATATGTACCGTGCAGGAAAAAAAGCCCTTGAAACGGTATGTGAGAAGTATATCACTGAGAACGGAAAGGGCGTACCGGTGCTGAAAAATATCTGTCTTATGGCAGGTCTCGGTGCTGGCAGGGACGGCTCTGCGGAATACTATCTCTCGGAAAAGATAGTTGAAAATGATGCCAAAGGTATTGCGCCGTTTCTTATGGCGTGTATGGAATTATAGTACAACTGAAAGCTGTCGGGATTATCCGGCAGCTTTGTTGTATCTGCATAATCTGTACTGTATTATCAACAGCTCTGCTTGTTGCTTATGTGGAGAAACTTACAGATAATACTCCTTGTAATTGACTTTTCTTCTAAAATATGGTAGTATCTATATGTTGAATACTATGTATTTTTACTTATAGGGGATAATTGGGCTATATGCTTTTAAAGGAGTTTTACCAATGAACAGATTTCTGAAAAAAACTGCTGCCGCATTTTCAGCAGCAGCTCTTCTTGCTATAAGTCATACGATTCCGGTCTGTGCCTATGCTACAGATGCACTCTGGCCTACAGAAAAACAGTACCACAATATCACCACAAATTTTGAATCTGCCCGCAATATCAGCGACAGCTCACAATACCACAATGCTATCGATATAGAGGCAAACGGCGGCTCAAATATTTATGCTGTCTATCCCGGTACAGTCGTATCTGCTGACTGGAAGGAGGCTTACGGCTATATCATCATCATCCGCCATGCAGATCTCGGTATATACACCTTCTATGCACACTGCTCACAGGTCAAGGTATCTGCCGGACAGTCAGTGGCTCAGGGAGATGTTATCGGCCTTGTAGGTGCAACAGGCTATGCCACCGGAAATCACCTTCATTACGGAATATGCGATCATTTGCAGTCAGGCTGGCCTACATGTACATATTATGATCCGCTGACCTACTTTACATATACAGATGTTCCTTCCGGCAGCAAGGATCCCGGCAGTAATTTCCCTGCCGGATTCACTGATGCTCTTGCAGGGATATATACTACCAAGGGCATTGAGACTTACCTCAATATAAGAAGCGGCAACGGCACAAGCTATGCTGTTGTCGGAAAGATAAATCCGGGCGATACAGTGACCGTGACTATGTCTGACGGAAAATGGGCATATGTTACCGCAAACGGTGTCACAGGCTACTGCTCAATGGATTATCTCCAGAAAAAAGGCGAGCTTGAAGCAAAAATGACCATAACAGGACAGACCTATCCTGAGGGAGCCCTCAATCCCGGCGCCGCCTTTTCACTGAAGGGAAAGATAACTTCTGCCTATCCCATCACAAAGGTTTACGGCGGAGTGTACGATACAGACGGAAAGCCTACTGCTCAGTATGCTGAGGTTACGGTAAACGCCAATACATATGACCTGAATACCTATTTTGACAAGCAGATAAAGTTCGGCAGCCTTGAAAAAGGAGTATATATGTACAAGGTCACCGCAGAGGACTCGAAGGGAAATACCTATGAGCTGGTCAGCTCGGAATTTTCCATAGGCGCTCCTCCGGAAAAGATCATTGCAGGAGATGCCAATGCAGACGGCAAGGTGAATATTGCCGATGTAATAACGCTTCAGAAGTTTATGACAGGGGATCAGAGCTATTCCTCAAAGCAGTATGAGGCCTCTGATCTTGACGGTGACGGGATAGTTAATGCCTTTGATCTCACTTTGATCCGTATGGATGTGCTCAGCGCTCTTGAGAACGGAAAAAAGTGATACGCTCTGAGATATGCATTTAGTTGACGCAAAAGGGATACTTTCCGCAAGGAATGGCATGAACATCTATCGCGGATGCACACATGGCTGTATCTACTGCGACAGCCGCAGCTTATGCTACCATATTGATCACCCCTTCGAGGATATCGAGGTCAAACAGAACGCTCCTGAGCTTCTTGAAAAAGCTTTGCGCTCAAGGAGGAGAAAGTGCGTTGTCGGGACAGGTTCTATGTGTGATCCGTATATGCCGGTGGAAAAAGAGCTTATGATAATGCGGAAATGTCTTGAAGTCATAGAGCGTAACGGCTTCGGAGCCGCACTCATTACAAAGTCAGACCTGGTGCTCCGTGATCTTGATCTGCTTTGCAGTATAAACGAGGAGCAGAAGGCGGCAGTCCAGATCACTATGACAACATTCAGTGATGAGCTTTGTCGTATGATCGAGCCTAATGTCTGCCCTACAAGCAGGCGCTATGAGGTGCTGAAAACCATGCAGGAGAACCGTATCCCTACCTATGTGTGGCTTACGCCGATACTGCCGTACATCAACGACACACAGGAGAATCTCAGCGGTTTGCTGGAGATGTGTGCTGATGCCGGAGTAAAGGGGATAGTATGCTACAATATGGGACTTACCTTGAGGGAGGGAAACAGGGAGTATTTCTACAGCGCTCTTGACAGGCTCTTCCCTGGACTTAAAAAGCGGTATGAAAAAGAATTCGGACTGTCATATGTGGTGAACAGTCCGTACAACGGAAGACTTATGGCACATTTTCACTCCTTCTGTGAAAAATACGGGCTGATCCACGATCCTGAACAGTGCTTTGAGGACATAGTCCGGCTTCCGGAAAAATATAAGCAGCTTTCGCTGTTCTGATCTTTTGGAACAAGCTTTACCTCATGGATAAGGTCTGCAATAGCTTCGGTCATTTCTCCGAAGCAGTCCAGCAGCCGTCTTCCGGAGGGAAGTTCCAGCTGGTACTTACTGACAGCTCCTGTGCCCCAGCGCAGAACAGCTATAAGTATCATAGCTTTAACAAGTCTTTTCATAAGAAAACCTCCGCAGATAGTATCTGCGGAGGTCTCATTTTTATGCGTATCTAAGCTACAGTTCAAGTCCCGGCCAGTCGGTTTTGCCGGAGCGGTTGCGCCGGACCTGTCTGCGGATATAGCTGAAGGCCTTTTTCTCGCCTTTTTCAGCCAGCATACGGAGCAGGAATTCCAGCTTGGAAGCAGTCTCCTGTTCTATGAGTCTGTGAGTTTTTCCACGCACATAGTATTCAAGAGGCATATTGTTATTGAAGTTTTGGCCGTTATATATCTTTGAGGCTGCAACACGGTCGCAGAACATTTCAAAAATGAATACATCCGGCATTTTTACCGGCTCCATTTTTCTTACGTGAGGATTGTAATCTGTCCAGTATTCAAAATGGTGGCGGTTTCTTCCCTTGTGGTGCATCCAGGCCTTTGAAGCCCCTTCTACTTCACGCTCCCTTTCGTTAGGTGAACGGTTGCCCTGAAAATACCTTACTCCGGGGATGAATTCCGTAGGTGAGAATTTGGAAAGATCGTGCAGAAGTCCACGCTTTATTATACCTGCTTTGAAGCAGTGGAGCATGACCATATGGCGGTGGCGGATAACAGTTGTGAGATGTCCGAAAAATCTGTTCATCATAGCATAGCCGCCTTGCCTAATTTTTCGGCGCCGCTGCTGATATCAGAGACACTTTCCTTTATAATGAGCTTGCCGGGAATGACCTTGCGGCCCTCCTTGTATGTGCTGTTGCCGAGCTTCTTTGCCATTAGCTCAACGGATTCCTGAGCCATTTTTTCGATATCCACTTCGACAGTGGTTATTGTGGGGATACAGATGCTTGACATGGTGTAATTGTCGTAGCCGACAACGGAAATATCCTCCGGGACACGTATGCCCTTTGTGCGGAGCGCAGATATTACACGGAAAGCAGTCTCATCACAGTTGCAGACGAAAGCAGTTGGCAGATCCTCGGGGAAATCAATATCGGTATAGAGGATGCCTTTGTCGTTTCTGTCATCGAGAGTCCATTCACGGTGGTATTCAAGGCCGTTTTCAATGAGGCATTTAAGGTAGCCGAGGAAGCGGTCGTTGATACTGCTGGTTGCGTTAAAATTGCCGAAGAAACCGATCTTTCTGTGTCCCATGCTTACAAGGTGGTCTGTGAGCACATAGCAGCCGTTGTAGCTGTCGGAGTTGACAGAATCCACATCGTACCTGCTGTCGTAGAAATCCACGAAAATAACAGGCAGTGTTACCTTGCTGAGCATTTCTATATAGGGACGGTGTACCTGACCGATCACTATAATACCGTCAACCTTTTTATCAGCGAGCATATTTGGCTGAGTGCCGTTATTTTCATTTTCCGAGTTGATGCACTCGTATACGGTTGAGACGTTCATTTGTGAGAGCTTGTTGGATATAGTTGCGGTGAGCTCCCAGTAGAAAGTGCCGCGGGCGCCGACAAAGCGCTCGGATGTGAGGATACCCACGTTCTTTCCGGGCTTCGGAAGGAGGGCACGTTTCCTTTCAGTCTTGGTATTTGAAGGCTTGTAGCCCATTTTTTCTGCGGTCTCGCAGATCTTCTGCCGCATTGCTTCGCTTACGCCGTCTCTCCCGGCGAGAGCGTTGGAGACAGTGACCACGCTTACTCCAAGCTTATTAGCGATATCGAGCATTTTAACTCCGTTTTTCATATGGACCCCCGATCAATGTTTTTGTTATGTATCTATAGATTTATTTTCAATTTTAAGCCTTGATTATTATATCATGGTTTAAGTGATAAATAAAGTGCTTTTTTAAAATTTTGTAGGATTTGTCAAAAATAGTGCTGCGTTTTATGTGCCAATATACAAACATCCCGTCTCTTCTGATCGCTGAGACGGGATGTTCATAATTTATGTGATTAAATTATAGCTTTTGCGGCTTATTTGAGATATGGTCTGAGGTATTGACCGGTGTATGACTTGTCGCAGGCAGCCACTTCCTCGGGAGTACCCTCTGCAACGATAGTACCGCCGCCGTCGCCTCCCTCCGGTCCCAGATCGATGATATGATCGGCAACCTTTATGACGTTGAGATTGTGCTCGATGACGAGGACTGTATTTCCCTGATCTGTCAGGCTTTGCAGTACATCTATGAGGCGGTGGACATCGGCTGTGTGAAGACCTGTCGTTGGCTCGTCAAGGATGTATATAGTTCGTCCGGTAGCTCTTTTGGAAAGCTCAGTTGAAAGCTTGACACGCTGAGCTTCACCGCCGGAAAGAGTGGTTGCAGGCTGGCCGATACGGATATATCCAAGACCTACATCCTGCAGGGTCTTCAGCTTCTTTGCGATCTTGGGGATATGCTCAAAGAATTCCACACCCTCATCCACAGTCATTTCCAGCACATCGTAAATTGACTTGCCCTTGTAGTGTATCTCAAGTGTCTCACGGTTATAGCGCTTGCCCTTGCAGACCTCGCAAGGGACGTATATATCCGGCAGGAAGTGCATCTCTATCTTAATTATGCCGTCGCCCTCGCAGGCCTCGCAGCGTCCGCCCTTGACATTGAATGAGAAGCGTCCGCTGGAATATCCGTGAGCCTTTGCATCGGGAGTTTTTGAGAAAAGATCACGGATGTCGCTGAAAACTCCGGTATAAGTTGCCGGATTTGAACGTGGAGTGCGTCCGATAGGGGACTGGTCGATACAGATCACCTTGTCCAGCTCTTCAACACCATCCATTGAGGAAAATTTGCCGCTGCGTGTCTTGGCACGGTTCAGTTTTGCAGCAAGGTGCTTATATATTATCTCGTTCACAAGTGAGGACTTACCTGAGCCGGACACACCGGTAACGCATATGAGCTCGCCAAGAGGGAGAGTCACATCGATATTCTTAAGGTTATGCTCTGACGCACCGTGTATCGTCAGGAACTTTCCGTTGCCTTTGCGGCGTACCTTGGGGACCTCGATCTTTTTGCGGCCGCTGAGGTACTGACCGGTGATCGAGTTCTTACATTTCAGCAGCTTGTCAACAGTTCCGGCAAATACGACTTCACCGCCGTGTATACCTGCGCCGGGGCCGATGTCCACAATATAGTCTGCGGCGAGCATAGTATCGTCGTCATGCTCGACCACTATGAGGGTATTTCCAAGGTCACGGAGGCGTTTCAGCGTAGCGATGAGCTTGTCGTTGTCTCTCTGGTGGAGGCCTATGCTGGGCTCGTCAAGGATATAGAGTACCCCAACCAGCGATGAACCGATCTGAGTGGCCAGCCTGATACGCTGACTTTCACCGCCGGAGAGCGTTCCGGATGAACGGGACAGCGTAAGGTATTCCAGTCCCACGCTTCCGAGAAAGCCCAGACGCTCCTTTATTTCCTTTATGATACGCTCGCCGACAAAGCTGTCATGCTTTGAGAGCTTTATCTCCTTGAAGAAGGTGAGAGCGTCCTTTACTGAGTAGTCGGTCAGGTCGCTGATGTTTCTGCCGCCTACGGTGACTGCCAGGTATTCGTCACGAAGCCTTTTTCCGTGGCAGACAGGGCAGTCCACCTCGCTCATGTACTCCTCTATCTCATTTTTTGAATACTCGCTGGAGGTTTCACGGTATCTGCGTTCCAGGTTGTTGACAACTCCCTCAAATGGGGAGTTATAGGTGCCTCCGCCAAGTGATGCAGGGCGCCTGAGTTCAAGGGCAGTGTCGCCGGTGCCATAGAGGAATATGTCGAGCTCTGACTTCTTCAGCTTTTTCACTGGTGCATTTATATCTATGCCGTACTTATTGGCGATAGCTTTATAGTACATTGTTGCTATTGAGGTTTCGTCGAGACTGTTCCAGCCGGAAGCGTTGATAGCGCCCTCCATTATGGAAAGCTCCTTGTCCGGGATGATGAGATCAGGATCGATGTGGCGGAACACTCCAAGGCCTGTACACTTTGGGCAGGCACCTATTGGATTGTTGAAGGAAAACATCACCGGTTCCAGTTCACCAATGCTGATATTGTGTTCAGGACAGGCGTAGTTTTGGGAAAAAAGCATATCCTCTCCGTCAAGCACATTAACCATAGCAAGTCCGTCCGTGAGACTGAAAACTGTTTCCAGACTGTCGGTTATACGTGACTGTATGCCTTCTTTTATGATA
>JAAYBK010000225.1 GCA_012718885.1 Ruminococcus sp.
GGAAACTGGTTCTATTTCAGGTATGTCATACATTCTATAAATAAGCTCCGTGAAAAAAGTGCTGACGGCAAGGCTGATCCGGCTGTCCTGACTGAGGCAGGAGGCGTAAGGCCGGCAAATATGCTTATAATCATAGGCATAATGTTCGGCGCTGCACTGGTTGCGGTGTATTTCATGGCAATGCTGCTGATAAGACTGTAAAAGATGAAAGTCATAGAGAAGGCGATTCTCTATGACTTTTTTTATCAGCGAATGAATGCAGGGGATACTGACCGGAAATTGCGCATAGTTGCGCCGGGTTAACTCCATACAGCTATATTGTCAGGCGGAAGAAAAAAATCTCATACACATATTGACTTATTTCTTTAAAAAGAGTATAATTATTCTTGTATGGCAAATACTCACTAATTAACATATTATTTTGGAGGTTATAACAATGAGCAGAGTTTACAACTTCAGCGCAGGTCCTGCTGTTCTCCCTGAGGAAGTTCTCAAGGAATGTGCAGAGGAAATGATCGATTACAAGGGCTGCGGAATGTCCGTAATGGAGATGTCCCACCGTTCAAAGGTATATGATGATATCATCAAGGAAGCAGAAAAGGATCTCCGTGACCTTATGAATATTCCTGACAACTACAAGGTTATCTTTGTACAGGGCGGTGCTTCACTTGTATTCGCAGGCGTTCCTATGAACCTTATGAAGAAGGGCAAGGCTGCTTATATCATCACAGGTCAGTGGGCAAAGAAGGCTGCTCAGGAAGCTGAGAAGTACGGCGAGGTAGTAAGAGTTGCTTCTTCTGCTGACAAGACTTTCTCTTATATCCCTGATTGTTCAGACCTTGACATTCCTGATGATGTTGACTATGTATATATCTGCGAGAACAACACTATCTACGGAACAAAGTTCTGGGAGCTCCCCAACACAAAGGGTCACGAGCTTGTGGCAGACGTAAGCTCATGCTTCCTCTCAGAGCCTGTTGACGTTACAAAGTACGGCGTTATCTGCGGCGGCGTTCAGAAGAACGTTGGTCCTTCCGGTGTACAGATCATCATCGTTCGTGAGGATCTTATCGCTGACGGTCCTGCACTCAAGTGTACTCCTACAATGATGGACTGGAAGATCCAGTCTGACAACGAGTCACTCTACAATACTCCTCCCTGCTACGGTATCTATGTTTGCGGCAAGGTATTCAAGTGGATCAAGAAGATGGGCGGCCTCGAGGCTATGAAGGCTCACAACGAGAAGAAGGCTAAGATCCTTTATGATTTCCTCGACAGCAGCAAGATGTTCAAGGGTACTGTTGAGCCTAAGGATCGCTCACTTATGAACGTTCCTTTCATCACAGGCAACGAGGAGCTTGACAAGAAGTTCGTTGCAGAGTCAAAGGCAGCTGGCTTCGAGAACCTCAAGGGTCACAGATCTGTTGGCGGTATGAGAGCTTCTATCTACAATGCAATGCCTATCGAGGGCGTTGAGAAGCTCGTTGCTTTCATGAAGAAGTTCGAGGAAGAGAATTCCTGATCTCCGGGGTCAGAACTATATTATACGAAAGAGGTAGATCCAGATGTACAAGATCCAGACATTAAACAAGATTTCATCTATCGGCACTGATATCTTCGATAAGAGCAAGTACAGCATTGCTGATGATTGTGCTAATCCTGACGCTATAATGGTAAGAAGCGCTAAGATGCACGATATGGCTTTCAGCGATAACCTTCTCGCTATCGCAAGAGCCGGTGCAGGTGTAAACAATATCCCTGTTGAGCGCTGTGCTCAGGAAGGTATCTGCGTATTCAATACTCCCGGCGCTAACTCAAACGCTGTTAAGGAGCTTGCTATCTGCGCACTTCTCCTTTCTTCAAGAAAGATCACAGAGGCTGCTGCATGGGCTGCTTCACTCAAGGGCACACCTGACGCTCCTAAGACTGTAGAGGGCGGCAAGGCTAAGTTCGCAGGCCCTGAGATCGCAGGCAAGACTCTCGGTATCATCGGTCTCGGCGCTATCGGCGGTAAGATCGCTAACGCTGCTGAAGCACTCGGCATGAAGGTTATCGGCTACGATCCTTATATCTCTATCGGCGCTGCTCTTCACCTTGAGCCTTCAGTAAAGATCGTTTCTGATATCAACGATATCTACAAGAACAGTGATTACATCTCAATACATATGCCTTACACTCCTCAGACAAAGAACACTATCGATGCTGAGCAGATCGCTATGATGAAGGACGGCGTTCGTCTTATCAACCTCGCAAGAGGTGAGCTCATCAACAGCGAGGCTGTTGTAAAGGCTATCGCTGACGGTAAGGTTGCAAAGTACGTTACAGACTTCGCTGACGACATCGTTCTCGGCGTTGAGGACGTTATCGTTCTTCCTCACCTTGGAGCTTCAACTCCTGAGAGCGAGGATAACTGTGCAGTTATGGCAGCACAGGAGCTTATCGACTACATCGAGAACGGTAATATCAAGAACAGCGTAAACCTTCCTAATGCTTCAATGAATGCTGTAGGTACAAAGATCTGTGTTATCCACAAGAATGTTCCTACAACTATCGCTTCTATCACTTCTGCTGTTGGTAACGAGGGTATCAACATCGAGAACATGGTAAATGCCAGCAAGAAGGATTTTGCTTACACAATGCTCGACGTTACAGGTGATGTTCCTGCTACTGTTGAGGGCAAGATCAATGCTGTTGACGGCGTTATCAGAGTAAGAGTTATCGCTAAGTAATTGCTCATCTGAATGATATATTGATTTAAGGCCTGTCTCTTCTGAGACAGGCTTTTTGCATATATACTGTGATATTAGCACTTGACAAACGATTTTTGTTATGGTATAATACTCCCAATCCATTTTTAAATGGTAAGGGATTATTATTATCGGGAGGTATAGAAGCTTCCGCAGCGG
This sequence comes from Ruminococcus sp., assembly GCA_012718885.1. Lineage (GTDB taxonomy): Bacteria > Bacillota > Clostridia > Oscillospirales > Ruminococcaceae > Ruminococcus. The sequence goes on from JAAYBK010000225.1 coordinate 2,907, forward strand.
CGGTTCAGCTATAAAATAATGGAAGAAAACAATATCAGAACAGACGATAACATAAATGAAAAGGCAGAAGGAATGGACTATGAGCTGAATGACTCCGCTGAGAAGTCCGGCAGCGATACCGAAAAGGATGCCTTGGATATA
>JAAYBK010000226.1 GCA_012718885.1 Ruminococcus sp.
GACTGATTTTTCAGGTTTTTCCGGAGCGGCGTTCTTGGGAGGCCGTCCGGCTCTTTTTTTCTTAGCATCTGCTGCCATAGTTTCCCTCCGTAAGTTCTACTGATATCTTTTTTCTGTATTTTCGATCATATCGTAAAGGCACTCCACAGCGTCGCTCAGGCTCCCGAGGCTGTCTATGAGGCCGGCTTCAACGGCTTCACGGCCTTCAAGGATACTGCCTACATCAAGCACCAGCTCATCCGTATTCATCATAAGACTGCGGAGCTTATCGCCGGGGATACTGCTGTTCCTGGTGATGAAGCTGATTATCCGCTCCTGCATACGGTTGAAATAATCCAGGGTCTGAGGCACTCCGAGAACTGTTCCGTTCATTCTGACCGGATGTATTGTCATAGAGGCGGTGGGGACGATGAATGAATGCTTGGCACTGACTGCAAGTGGAACGCCGATAGAATGTCCTCCGCCCACTACAAGGGATACCGTAGGAGTTTTCATTCCCGAGATCAGTTCTGCAATGGCAAGTCCTGCTTCAACATCGCCGCCGGCGGTATTGAGCACGATGAGCAGTCCCTCCACACTCCTGTCCTGTTCAACAGCCACAAGTGCAGGGATGATATGCTCATAGCTGGTGGTCTTGTTCTGCTCGGGAAGGACGTAGTGGCCTTCAATCTGGCCTATTATGTTCAGGCAGTGTATAAGGTGACGGGAATTCTGCGGGACAGCCTGTCCGGCCTTTTCGGCAAGCAGCTCCTCCGCCAGCTTTTCCTGGGCTTCTGTGTGGATATCGTCTTTTTCATTGTTCATTTTTTCACGCTCCGGCATGTAATACTTCAATGAAAGTATATGTAAACTGCGGGAGCATATACATTATTTATTATAAACGATTCTTTGCGTAAAGTCAAGTATTTGGAGCGCAGCAGAGCGGCTGAACGGCACAAAGATGTCGAATCGAGGATGAAACTGACCGCTTGTGCGGATAATGCCGGAATAGGGTGCAGACAGTTGAAAATCCAGGCCGCCTGAGGTATAATTATTCTGATCCGGCATATTGCCGAAGGCAGCCTTGCCCTTGCTTTCTGCAAAAAAATTTTCCGCAGGTGAAATATTTTGCTTCCTGAAACGGACTGTATATACAGAGGACCTCAACGCCTTACGGAAGGAGGCATATCCATTGGATGATGCATCGATCATTGAATTGTTCCGGAAAAGGGACGAAAACGCCATAACTGAACTGAAGAATAAGTACGACAGGCTTTGCCGCTATGTTGCCGGAAATATTCTTGGCGGCCGTGAAGATATTGAAGAGTGCCTGAACACGGCTTATTATGAGATGTGGAACAATATCCCACCGGAGATCCCCGATGATCTCAGGACGTATCTCTGCCGTATAGTCAGGAATATTGCCATAAAGCGGCTGCAATACAACACTGCCGGGAAAAGGGACGCAAGGGCTGCTGTTCCCATAGATGAGATAGCGGACTGTGTTCCGGCCTGTGCTGATGACGAAGTGGATGAGGATATGCTGGCGGAGGCTATAAGCAGATTCCTCCGGGCACAGGACGAGAAACACCGCATGGTTTTCGTGCGGCGGTACTGGTACGGCGATCCGCTTTCGGACATAGCTCAGCGGTATGGTATGAAGGAGAAAACGGTGGCGACTTATCTTTTCCGGACAAGGAAGAAGCTAAAAGCCTTTTTAAAGAAAGAAGGGTACGATCATGAATGAACTTAAATTTCTGGAAATAATAGGTAAGATCGACGAAAGTCTCATAAAGGAGGCAGACAGCGCCGGCCTGAGGAGTGCGGAGCAGGATATATCCGGGAATACGGACAGTGTTTCCGGAGTTGAAGGCTATCGCCGGTCACGGTGGAGCAGGACGGCTGCTGCCGCAGCTGCATTCCTTGTCATTGCCGGAGCAGGGCTCGGCGGAGCTTTATTGCTGAAAAGGCACGGGGCTGCTTCGCCTGACAATATCGAAAAGGGCGAGACTGTGACAGCAGCTCCTACAGCAGCCGAAGATAAGAATGAACAGGCGGTGACTGAGACTGCCAGTGAAAAAAATGAGCCAACGGAGACAGTGCTTTCCACTGTAAGTGTGGAAGGAACTTCTGCTGCGGACGCAGAAGAAAATGTTACAGCTGCCAGCCTTGAAACAACTGAGCAGGAGACTGAACAGCAGAAAGCATCTGAGCCAGCCACTGAAAGGCCGGTAATGAAAGTAACAGAGCCTGTGACAAGTGCCGCAATACAGCCTGAGCCGACCACCAATGCAGAAGTTTCTGTTGAAGCAACGGACAGAGCTCAGATGTTCGCAAGGATAGAATCGCTGAATTATACCCCTGTGACCTGCGACGGACTGCCGGATTATAAGCTGACTTCTGATGACGGAAAGGTCTACTGGCTGAATTTTGACGAAGGATGGATATGGAAAAACGGAATTGATGCCGAGGCTTTGCTGCCGGGGGATATTATCTCATGGCTCCTTGCCAACGAATCCAGCATAAATTTGCAGAAGACCGAGTATTATTGGGAGAAGCAAGGTTTGCCGGATGAGATAGAGGGTGACGGAGAGCAGCCGGCAACGTGGATATATCATTGATATGATCGATCGTATAAAGCCATAAGGGCGCACATTGTGCGCCCTTGATTTATCCGCATATTATATGCATAAAATGACAAACAAAAAGCTCCGGACGAACCGGAGCTTAAAATATAATTTACGATCAGAAAAGGTCGAAATTGCCGAATGTGTTATCGTCAATAACGTAGTAAACCTTATTGATCTCAGGTCTTACGTAAACAACAACGCTCTTAGCAGTCTTGACGCCGGCAACAGCCTTAGCCTTATCGATGAGATCTGTTCCGGCAACCTCAGCACCATTGTACTGGATGAATACCTTTCTCTCTTCAGCAGTTTCCTTCTTTGCTGCGGGCTTCTTAGCAGGAGCCTTCTTAGCAGCAGGCTTCTTAGCAGGAGCCTTCTTTTCAGCGGCCTTCTTAGCAGGAGCCTTCTTCTCCTCAGCAGGGGCAGCAGCTACAACTGTTTCTTTGACTTCTGCTGTTTCTACAGCAGTCTTCTTTGCTCTTGGCATTGTTAATTACCTCCTTGGATTACTTGTTAACAGCGTTCTTCAGAGCCTGGCCAGCCTTGAAAGCAGGAGCCTTTGAAGCAGGAGCAGTCATCATCTTCTTTGTCTGAGGATTGAGAACCTGCTTCTCCTTACGGTCACGTACTTCAAATGTGCCGAAGCCTACGATTGAAACCTTCTCACCACTTGCGAGGGCGTCAGTGATAGTTGAGATGATTGCGTTTACAGCAGCCTCTGCGTTCTTCTTTGTTGACTCAGTCTTATCTGCAACAGCGCTGATTAATTCTGTTTTTGTCATTTTTTATATCCTCCATGTTTTAGAATTTACATTTTGAATTATATACCCTTTATGGCCATTTGTCAAGGATATAGCGAAAAAATGACATTATGCCCTGTATTTAGCTGTTCGCTATCTGTTTTTTATTCAAAACAGCCATACCAAAAGCCCTATTCTCCGTCAGGCAGCCGGAGACTGTATAACGGAGAAAGGCAGATCAGCGCTGTCAGCTGCAAAGCTGACCGTTTTCGTCGATGTCTATATCTATGGTATCGCCGGCAGAAAGGTTGCTGCCTATTATCTTTTTAGCAGCAAGAGTCTCAACCTTGCTCTGGATGAATCGTCTCAGCGGACGGGCTCCGAAATTGGGATCGTATCCGCACTCAACGATATAATTCTTGGCTGCTTCACTGACATTTATGCGGATGTGCTTATCGTCAAGACGCTTCTGGAGGTCGGCCAGCATGAGGTCAACTATCTTCATAATGTTGTCCTTGGTGAGAGGCTTGTAGAATATTATCTCATCGAGACGGTTGAGGAACTCAGGGCGGAACTGCTGTTTCAGCAGAGCGTCAACCTTTGAGCGGGCGTCCTCGGTTATCTCGCCGTTGGAGTCGATACCGTCGAGGATGAATGGTGAGCCAAGGTTCGATGTGAGGATGATTATTGTGTTCTTGAAGTCTACAGTGCGTCCCTGGGAGTCTGTGATTCGGCCGTCGTCAAGGACCTGGAGCAGGATATTGAATACATCGGGATGTGCCTTCTCTATCTCGTCAAAGAGCACTACGGAGTAGGGCTTTCTTCTTACAGCTTCAGTGAGCTGGCCGCCCTCGTCGTATCCAACGTATCCGGGAGGCGCTCCGATGAGACGGCTCACGCTGAATTTCTCCATATATTCGCTCATGTCGATACGGATTATATTGCGTTCATCGTCAAAGAGTATCTCCGAGAGAGCCTTTGCAAGCTCGGTCTTTCCGACGCCTGTAGGTCCGAGGAAGAGGAATGAGCCTATCGGCCTGTCGGGATCCTGTATTCCTGCACGGGAGCGGAGTATTGCTTCGCTGACTTTTGTAACAGCCTCGTCCTGTCCTATGACACGCTTGTGGAGCAGACTCTCCAGTCCCATTATCTTTTCCTTTTCGCCTTCCATGAGCTTTGATACAGGGATGCCTGTCCAGCGGCAGACTATCTTTGCTATCTCCTCCTCAGTCACCTTGTCACGGAGCAGTCTTTCGCCGGAGAGATCCTTTTCGGCCTGCTGCTCCAGCTCCTCCAACTGCTTCTGGAGCTGAGGAAGTCTGCCGTATTTCAGCTCAGCAGCCTTGTTCAGGTCGTATTCACGCTCAGCCTTTTCGATCTGACCGCCAATGGATTCTATCTCCTCACGGAGCTTCTGTACGGCGGATATGTCGTTCTTTTCGTTCTCCCATTTAGCCTTCATTGCGTTGAATTTCTCACGCAGCTCTGCAAGCTCCTTCTGTATTTCCTCAAGGTGCTCTTTGGAGATGTTGTCACTTTCCTTTTTCAGAGCGGCTTCCTCTATTTCAAGCTGTACTATCTTACGTGAGATAACGTCAAGCTCTGTCGGCATGGAGTCCATCTCTGTGCGGATGGTAGCGCAGGCTTCATCAATTAGGTCGATGGCCTTATCCGGCAGGAAACGGTCTGTTATATAGCGGTTGGAGAGAACTGCTGCGGATATCAGCGCATTGTCGTGGATCTTTACGCCGTGGAATACCTCGTAGCGCTCCTTCAGTCCTC
>JAAYBK010000227.1 GCA_012718885.1 Ruminococcus sp.
AAGTTTTAGGAAGGGAGTTTGAGGGTGACTCCCCGCAGTGCGGGGAGATGTCACGCAGTGACAGAGGGGACCGCCTCCGTCAGAGGAACCCTTTTTCAAAAGGGTTTCCCTCAATATCTAACGTATAACTTCTATATGAGTCTCCCCTTACTTCATGAGCCTTTTTAGCTTTGTCCAGGATATACCGTAAGATCCTTCCGGTCATTTCTTCTCCATATACACGAATATCAGCTCGTCGCTGACAGCCTTCTGAGCGAAAATGTCATATCCGCACTTCTGATACAGGCGGATATTGTCCTTGCTTCTTGTGCTGGTGAAGAGCTCATAGCGCTTCTCAGGGAAGCGGCTCTCGATCTCAGCAAGCAGTCTTGTTCCGCAGCCCTTGCCCCTGTGAGCGGGATGTACCATAAGCTTGCCGATATATACCGTTCCCCGGCTTTCTCTTGCACGGACAGAACCGATGATATTATTGCTCTCATCTGTCATTTTCAGGATGATGCCGCTTTCAAACTCAACGATGACCTCATCCAGCGTCTGTTTAAGCGGAGGGATATCCCTGCTGCCGAAGAGATCTGCTTCTGTCTGATATGCAAGGTACTGGAGCTGTAATATCTCCGGTAGATCCTCTCTTTCGGCTTGGGTTATATTGTACATAGGCGTCTCCTTATTAGGGTGAATACCAATAGTATTCAGATCTTGTTTAATCCGCTTTATTTACCAGCTCTTCCCTCATAGCGCAAAGGTCAAAACCGTCCAGTCTTCCGTCCTCGCATAGATCAGCAGCCTTCCAGCTTTTCAGCTCCGTCCCCAGGACAGAGAGGAGCCATTTCTGCAAAAGCAGCAGGTCTGCGGTATTGAAGCGGCCGTCCTTGTTCACATCTCCACGTATTGTATCAACTTCTTCACAGGGGAAGAAATCAGCACCGAGCTCGTTCATATCGGAACTGAGCTCTGTCAGGGAAGATATATTTTTTCCGTCATAATAGTACAGATCATATCCGCCGTTCATGGTGCTGCTGAAAATCATTTTATTGCCGTCAACAGGGCAGGCGTCTGAGCAGTCATACTTGTCGGAATCAAATGGCAGAGAGCTGAGCTTACCGTCTTCAAAGCACATTATCTGATCGCAGCGATTGTCCGCAGAGTACCATTTTGTAAAGTAGAGCCTGTCTCCGCTGACAATGGGATAATAGGCATTAACGCCGTTCTCACTGAAAATAGTCTCCGACTTATTTTCAAATGTATCGTACCGGTATATCGAGCCGGTACCGTTTTTGTATCCGGCATAGTATATGTACTTGCCGTCGGCAGAAAAGCAGGGCATAGCCTCTTCATCGGAGTCATTGGTCAGCATTGTGACCTCTCTTGTTTTCACATTTATCAGCGCCAGATCGTATACGAATCCGTCAGCAGAGCTGTCCCAGTGGCCACGCTTGAAAACGATATGCTCTCCGTCGGGAGACCATTTCGGATCCTCATTGCGGAAGCCGCTCCGTTCAGTGAGGTTTGAGAGCTTTCCGTTATCATAGAGGTATATATCCCACTCATCAGCCGCCTGATCTATTGCCATGAATGTGAATTGCTCAGGAGAATCACCGAAGCTGCCGTTCATTGCGTGAACGAAGCTGCCGTCAACGGTGACTGTATTGCCGTCCGGATCACGCAGATACAGCTTGCTGTCCAGTGCAGAATAGCTGCTGTAGCTGTGCCATAGCAGCCAGCCCTTTGGCAGCTCCGCCTTTTCGCTCCATCCGCTGTCTGAGTAGGATTCATGCTGTGGAGTATCGCCGCTCTCGTGGAAGGGAGTTATTTTAACGTGATCCACCTGAAATCCGGTCTGATCGAAATCAGGAGTTCCGGCCCAGTCCTTCGGGAACCAGAGCCCCAGCCAGAAGCGGCTCTTATTGGTGGGAATGAAATCGTATGAGGTGTAAGTCAGCACATCGTCGAAGTAGTATTCAACTCTCGGCATCTCAGTATCGCTGCCGGTATGCCAGTCAAAGCGGTATGTGTGGAACTGACCGTCTGCCTGACTGCCGCAGCTCACTGATTCAGTTTTGTAGTCTTTCTCCGTCACCCAGGTTGTGCAGAGAGCATGGCTGAGGGAAAAATCAACGTTATCGTCACGGCCGGGGAACTCGATATCGATCTCATGATTGACGATATCCAGCTTGTCCCCGGAGTAGTTTTCCTCATATTCAAATGTCCACATAGCCGAGCAGCAGCCCAGCTCCGGAGCGATCTTCGCCCTTATCTCATAGCTGCCCGAGCCGAAATATTCTTTTGTAGCGATTGCTCCGCCGCAGCGTTTTCCGTCTTTGCGCCGGCTCTTGTCACGGTTTATGCCACGCAGTCCGCCGTCATAGTCGTTGCCAAGGCCGGTGAGTATCAGCTTGCCTTCGCTGACTGCCACGTTTTCGGAGATAACTCCGCCGTTGTAGTCCTCGGTGACGCCTTTGACCTCCACAGTACCGCCCCAGTTCTTTTCAGCAATGAGCCATTTGCCGGTATCGAGGCTGCTGCCGCTGAAATCCTCATAGAATATATCGTCAGGCGAGTCTGCGGTGACTGGAGATGACGGGATAAAGATCGGAATAACTGCCGCTGTAAAAACTGCTGTCAGGCGCTTTGCGATATCGGCTACTCTCATGTCAGATCACTTCCTTTTCCCTTCCCGGATAAATCTTATCAGCTCTTCCAGGTCATCGAACTCATCATAGTCTCCGATTATGCCTGTACGGTGATAGACGATACCAGCTTTTTCGTTGCGTTCAAGGCAGTCCAGGAGCTCTTCGGTGCCGAATCTTCTTGCAAACTCAGCAAAGCCTCTTGCTTTGATCTTATCCTTGTACAGACCTTTGCGGCAGCTTTCCGGCTCGCACTCATAGCAGCCTTTTATGTTCTTTTCGAGCACGCACTTCCTGTTCTCGCACCACTCAGCGTCCTTGCACCATGAAAGATCAAGGAAGCCGTCCTGCTTGCATCCCTTGCACTCCTTGTTTTCGCTGCACAGACAGCAGGCAAGTCCGCAGCGTGCCAAGCCTAATTCCCTTTTCATAGCTGATACCTCCTTTTCTGTTTCAGACGGTTATTTCTATCAGATTATCCTCAACAGCCGCTATGCAGCTCTCATAATATCCGTCTCCGGTAGTACGAGGGCCGCTTTTTATGGGATATCCGGCGGAACGAAGCTGCTCTGTCAGTTCATCCACCTTTTCCCTGCTGCCGACACTGAAAGCGATATGTGCAAAGCCGGTACGGGCTGTAGTTTTGTCTTCATCCGCAATATCCGGCCTGTTCATCAGTTCAAGCCTTGCTCCGCCGTCGAAGCTGATGAAGTAGGATCTGAAGCCGGTGTTTTTATTATGATAACCCTCATTTGAACGGCCTCCGAGATACTTCGTGAAAAAATCTCTGGCAGCCTCCAGATCGTTCACATACATTGCAATATGCTCTATGTACATATATGCCTCCGATTATTGACATTTCGCCATAACGTTCAGTGCAAAATCCTTTATCCTTCTGATGACATCCGGTTCCTCATCGTATAATGCATGAGCCTGTCCCGGATAGATACACAGCTCACCATTTGCAAGCTCTGCAAGTTCCCTTGAAGCTTCTGCGCCGAATATCCTGTCCTTATCTCCTGCAATCACCAGCAGAGGACATTTTATACAGCAGAGCTTTTCCCTTACATCAAAGCCTCTTGAACCTTTAACTGTAATGATAAAGCGCTCAAGGTCTCTTTCGGTCAGCAATTTGCTGAACATAGGAAATACTTTTTTGTATCTTTCACAGTAATCAGTCGAGTATACGCTTTCAGCAAATACAAGCATGAGCTCAGTACGATCGTTTTTTTCTGTATTTTCAGCCCAAGAAGCAAGTATGTCACAGGCCTGTTCAGGGATATACGGAGCAGTTGAGCAGAGCGCCAGTCTGCTGACGAGCTCCGGGCGCCTTATCGATATTGCCTGTGCTATCATCCCGCCCTGTGACACGCCGTAAATAACGGCATCTTTCAGTCCCAGTGCATCCATTGCCTTTGCAGTATCGTCAGCCATGTCATAAATGCTGTACTCCTCAGGCATATCCTCACGGCGGTCAAAGACGTAAACGCTGAAGCTTTCAGCAAGGGCTTTGTAATGCCTGGCAGTAAAATCGGCTGAATCAATGACGCTTCTAAGTGAAATGCCGGGGATAACGATGAATGGTTGTCCGTACTCATTTCCGAAGCGGAAATATCTGATCGTAATTCCGTCTGTATTTAATGTTTCTATATCCATTTTCTCACTCTTTCTCAGTGCTTTAAATGCTTGTTTTTTATTTGATTATAGCATAGATCCTTCGGTTATTCAATAGGAAATTTCGGATACATGAGATCGGCCGGGGCGTAACTGCTGTTGGGAGTCGCCCTCGATAATTAACGTATAACCGCTATATGAGTATTGTGCATATCGCCTGTGGCTTCAATCATATCATAGCAACAGAAAAAGCGAGATGCAGATCGAACTGCAACTCGCTTTTGTTAAATCAGTATTTTATGATCCGCTGACAAGCATATCATAGGTCACGCCATACTTTTCAGCAATATCCTTTGCGTAGGATGATCCCTCCGGCCGTGCCAGAGCCACCTTGAATGAGCGCTTGCCGTCCTCAGTACGCATTATCAGCGAAGCCGCTCCTGCACCGCTGCTTTCACGGGTAAACTCCTCTGCGTCCTCTCCCAGCTTGTGCATATGGGTATTGTAGATCGTCCGCACTGCTTTGGTCAGGAGCGCTTTTACGGAATCCCTTGCGATGTAGTAGCCCTCCTCAAACGATGTGGTGGAGAACGTTTCGTTAAGCAGCAGGAGGCTCCTGCCTGTAGACTGAGAGAACATCTCCTTGAAACGAACACATTCCTCTCCAAGTCTTCCAAGGTCCATAGTCTTGTCCTCATCGGCAGGGAAATGGGTGTAGATGCAGTCGCAGGGCACATAGCGGAAGCTCTTTGCCGGAACGAAAAGTCCTCCCTGCGCCAGAACGAACAACTGACCGACAGCCTGTGTGATCGTGGTCTTTCCTCCACGGTTTGCACCGGTGAGGATATAGACGGTATGCTCCTTATCGAAAGTAAGGTCATTGGGGACTATCTCGCTGACATTATCCATGTTCATTGCCAGCTTCAGATTGTAGAAGCCTTTTGCCGACATGGAAACAGCTTCATCAGCATCTGGCTGAGCCTCACAGAATACACAGCCCTTTTCCATAAGATTGCCGATAAGCTCTGCACATCTGATATAGTATATAAATTCCGGCACCAATCCGGACACATTCACGATAGCCACATTTGCGTACTTGGTAAGCGTATCTCTCAGCTTCTTCACAAGGGAACTGAGCATTTTATTTATTATAGTTTCGAGATAAAAAGTTGAATTGCTTGTACCGTCGCCCTCGGGAGTTCTCACGACTGTAGACCGGATCTGTCCGTCAACAAATGCATTGCTGCGTAAGGCAGTGAATCCTCCCAGCTTTTCGATGAAAGAGCTGACATTCGCATTGTTCTCCTTATCGATGAGCTGATAGTGCATATCACCGTCCCAGTCTGCGGTATCACGCAGTTTGTCCTTGGATGCGATCGCATCGGCGAAATTGCTGACGATGCCTGACTTTTTGAAAGGCTTCCTGTTGACAGAGACTAGTCCGACACTGACAGCTTCAAAGCGCTCGTTGACATTGATGCCGAGAGTAACGCTCTGCACATCAGACGCCTTGATTTTCAGTGCAGAGATGTCCTTTTTCATTTCTGCAAAGCAAGCGTCCTCGTAAAGCTTTGTAATGTGCTGTCTCAGTGAGGTAAGCCCCTCTGACTGTATCCTCTCGTCGGAAAGGCAGTCACGCATAGTTTCTACAGTCCTGATGTAGCTGTCCAGTTCATCGAGGCGGTGAAAGAGATGCCACAATCCGAGCTCCTCATCGGAGGTCTTGTGCATGGTGGAAAAATCCTTCATGAATTGTATCTTGTCGAAAAGCTCCATCATGTTCTTTCTCAGTTCCGGCAGCCGGATAATATCTGCGAAGATCTGCCGACGGTATGCGGCAACATCTGCATCATCTGTTATTTGCGAAAGAATATTTGTGACCAGACGGCGTTCTGCGGCATCGCTTGATAATGCCTGACAAAATGCCTCCAGCCCAAGATCGTGCATCACATGATCCGGAAGTCTGCGGTATTTTATGTCAGTTCCGACCGGATGCATCAGGCTGAACCCAGTATTTTGATTCATAACAGCACCTCTCAGATCTTTTTCAGTGGAATGCAGATATAGCTGACAGTATCGGCAGGATCCTTTGCCTGCGGCGGATAGAACTCCAATAAATAATTGCCTGATAGATCATATCCTTTCAAGGCAGGGAGCCATTCCGACCAGATCTGTCTGTTTACCTTCTGCATACTGTCCGGCAGAGCTCCTTCACATCTGAACAGAGCCCAGAGTCCGCCGGGGATCTGATAGGTACAGCAGCATGCGGGGATATCCTCCCACGGCAGATACAGGTCAGCGATCCAGTAGTCGATACTTTTTCCGTCCATGTCCGTACACACGCCGAACATTCCCTTTAAGCCTTTCTTGTCTGACATCCATTTGCTCCAGAATTCCGGGACTTCCTTGTAGCTAGTCTCGGAATTGAGCCGCTTTTTGATGCCTACGACTGTAAAAGGCGCCTTTTCCACGATCTTATAATCCAGCATAGTTCCGCCCTCCAATGTGATCTTGATATGCAGCGGAGCAAATGACCGCAGGTTTGCTCCTGACTCTCTTGCCTGCGCCGGCGTGATGCCGTGAAAGCGCTGAAAGGCTTTTGCAAAGCTGTCAGGAGAATCGTAGCCGTACTTCATGGCAATATCGATCACCTTGCGATCGGAGCAGGCCAATTCCTGAGCTGCCAGAGTCATACGGCGTGAACGGATGTATTCTCCGACGGTCATACCGCACATAGCACCGAAAATACGCTGATAATAGAATGAAGAAAGTGCAGCTTTCTTTGCGATCTTTTCAATATTCAGCTCATTCGGCAGATTTTGTTCAATATAGTCAATGGAAGCCTGAAATCCTTCGATCCAGTCTTTCATAACGGTCACCTCATTCCGTTCAAACTCATTATATCAGATCAGAGTGTTTTTGTCCCGACTTTTTATGCGCTCTTTGTCAGGTTCAGGATACATCGTGCTATTTACAGTCTGTGTTAGCTGTCCTCCCGGATTCAGGAGCAAGCTGATTTCTCTTTTTTCAGATATGGAACACAACGTTATCAGCAGCGATGTATTCAATTTTTGCAAATTCACTTTCAAACATTTTCGTTACCTCATTTCGGTTATCATGTTTGCGTTGCTTGTTATTGCGGATACCTTTTTTAACGTATCACTTACACTTTCTTATCGGATGGCGGATAACCGTTTTCCACTTCTCGGGCGGAGCTTTTCTTGGGTCAGAGAGATATATTTCATGGTGCAGACGTTCACTGCTGATATCGTTCTGATATCCGTTTTCAGCTATATAATTATCCATTATCTCTACGGTTGCAGGCTCGTCATCGTATGAACCATTGTGCATTATCTGAACGCACGAGCCTTCGTTAATTATGAGAAATTCAGCTGCGGAGCAGTCCAGTTTTTTCTTCTTTGAAGCGGTATCCACCGCCCAATGAAAGTCCTTTTCTGTGACAAAATCTGGAAGTCTGATAACTGATATCCACTTCAGTTCCGATTTATCTGCATAGTCGAAAGCACCGTCGTTTTCGCTCTGCCAGAACCCCTCCAGCGGCGGAACAACATACTCGAAAAAACCGTCGATTTTGTAGTCAGTCTTATAGCTCATTTTCAATGTATACGCCACCGCATAAAGCACTTCTATTGCCTTTTTGTATTCGCCGTTTTCATCATTCGGGTCGCCTTTGCCGCGGACGGCTATGTAATTCATTGGCGGTATTTCAACTATCTGCGGTTTGTTTTTCGGCATATAATATTCCTTGTATTCCTTCTTAAAATCAAATGGCATAGTTACCTCCTGTTTATCGTCAATTATAGCTCTTTCAGCCTGCCGTCCGCAAAGTAGTAGATATTCTCTTTCTTGTAGCCGTATTTCGAGCCCTTGACGCTGATATGTGGCTCAAACGTGAAGTAGTCCACTGACGAGAGCAGTGCAGTGTTGCCTTTCTCGGTATAGATCCGGTCATTTTTGTCCTTCACGTTAGAGTGGCCAAGGTTGCCGAGGAAGTCAAGATTGATAAATCCGCATTCGGTTATGAGCTGATTGATATGGAAATACAACTCCTCAAAGGTAGTCTGCGGAGTGGCGAATCTGAGCAGTTCGGCATGAAGTTCTTCCTCCATAAGCAGACCGTTCCGCCACTCAGCGTTTCGGATACTGGTTATATCATCAACAACGATGCCGTCCTCCAGGATTATCGTGCGGGCGTAGTCTCCCCATATATTACCGCATTGCGGACTGAGGTCGATAGTTATGATATCGTTCGCAGCTATCAGTCTGTCGGAAGTCACATATTCTCTGCCCGAAACTGAAACTGTTGTCTCGTCTCCCGAAAAAACGAAGGCACCCACATCCCAGTACCAGAAGGAATCAGCTCCCAACTCAAGCATTTTTTCTTCGCAGAGCCGCCTTACATCGGTCAGCTTCATGCCTGTACGCATCTCATTTTTTATGTATTCTATTGTGTCTTTCGCAATTTTCTGCACTTCGTAATATTCCATATCTTTTGCCTTCTTTCTACGCTAATGAATTTCCCAATTCATATGCTTCTTTCAGCGCAGGACTGCCTTCGATGCCGCCAATGTCCTTGACTCCACGTACCAGCACCGTGCCGATACTTTCAAGCTTGAAGAAGTCCAGCACCATTTGGTACTGCATGATTATGGGTTCAAACAGATTCGGAAGCTCTGCTGCTCCGACCAGAAGAAGTCCGAGTTTCCTGATGTGGAATGTGTTTCTCATGGGAGTGTGGAGCCTGTCCACGATTGCTTTGAGCTGTGCGCTGATACCGTAGAAATAGACAGGTGAAGCGATAACAACAATGTCCGCATTCCGCAGTTTTTCATATATCCGCACCATATCGTCATTCTGAAAACATTGATTGCCTTCACGAGTGAAACAACTGTTGCAGCCTATGCAGGGATTCACATTGTAGTCGGCGACCGACACTATCTCCACGTTATTGTTCTCCGCTGCACCCTCCGCAAAGCTTTGCGCCAGACGGGCGGTGTTGCCGTTTTTCCTCATGCTGCCAACGAGTATTACTATGTTGCTCACTGCAATCACCTCTGATACTTTATAACCATTATTACGTTTATCCCTGAAGGATCGTATTATATAATTAAATGACCCGACGTGGTACGCATCGCTGAGAGGCGTGTCGGGTTCTGTTATTTATATTATATGCTATCTTCGTAAAATAGTCAATAGTAAGGCTAAAGAAAGATATTGATTTATTTTAATTATTATTTGCTTGGACAATTCTTCTGCGATTTCTCACAAAAGCTGTCAGCTTTCAGGGGAGAGTTTTTTTGCGGTAAAGTTACTGATTCGGATTGCAGAGCTCTGCCTGTTTACAATAACGAGTTGCTCGTTGGAAAGCTTATAGGCAGATATGATAAATGAAAGGCCGCAGAATCAACTGCGGTCTATTTAGCTGTGTAATACTCAGTTTCAATACTTTTGCATAAATGAATTGACTTTTCCTGCAGAAGTGATATAATTGAAACAGACAGTTATTTTTAACAGAAGGAATGATATACCATGGATAAAGCAATAAACACAGTACCAGACGGAATAACCCTGGCAGAGGTCAGCGATTCTGTCTGCGAGCTGGGAAATATAGTCCCCGACCGCACGGAAGACTATGATATAGTAGTCGTAGGAGCAGGCGCTTCGGGAGTACCGGCGGCAGGCTGGGCGGCTGAGCTGGGAGCAAAGACTGCTCTCCTGCAAAAGGAATCAACAGTAATTTCTCAGGGCAACTGCGGCTCTGCCATAATAAAGTCACGCTCCACCGAGGCAGGCATTGCCAAGTGGATACACCACACCAACAGCCTCTGCGACTGGAGAGCCGATACAAAGCAGCTCCGTGCGTATGCCGAGCATTCCGAGGAAGCTATGATGTGGTTTCTCAACCGTGCAGGCCTTACAAAAGAGACTGAATACGGCGACGGCAGTAAGGTGGATAACAACGCCGAAAGTGCAAAGCTCCTCAACGACGGGGACAAGCTCTGTGCATTCAGAAGCACCAGCGGCGACTTCACAGGCGTATGGAAGGACCGCATGAACAGCTACGATTATGGCGACGACCACTGCTATTTCTGGGCACCGTGGATTGGTCCAAAGCCGCTTAATGTGGGAAATGCACTCCACAATGCCCTCAATAACATAATGGAAAAGCACGATAATCTGCACGCATATTTCTCAACTCCTGCGGTAAAGCTTGTAATGGATGGCAAGAGAGTGACAGGCGTTATCGCTAGGGATAAAGACGGAAAGTACATACAGTTCAATGCGTCAAAGGCGGTAATTCTCGCTACGGGAGACTATACCAACAACGCCGCTATGGTCAAGCGCTGGTGTCCTGATATAGCGGAGTTTGACAAGAAGCAGTTCGGCAAGACCGGTGACGGTCATATCCTTGCCATAAGCGCAGGCGCAAAAATGGAAAACCTCGGTCACACCAAAATGATGCACGACTTCGATTCAGCTCTCATGTTCGAGGAGCCGTTCCTCTATCTCAATATGGATGGAGAGCGCTTCACCAATGAATACACTGGCTTTGTGTACATGGGCAACCTGCTGAAATACCAGCCCAAATTCAAGGGTTCTATGCTTGACGCCGACCACAAGGACGGCTCAAAGGGCTGGTACTGCACGATATATGACAACAGCTATACCGAGTGGGACAAGGACAGCTTTGTGGACGGCTGTGTTCCGCCCTTTGTAATGGAGAAGTTCATACCCGGAGCAGTTGAAGATCCTAAGGGCGTTTTCAAGAACCTCATAGACCTTCACAGATGTGATACTCTTGAGGAACTTGCAAATGAGCTGGGCATTCCCTATGACAAGATGAAGGCTTCCATAGACCGCTATAATGAGCTCTGCGAAAGGGGCTGCGATACTGACTTCGGCAAGCCTGCGAAGTATATGCACAAGATAGAAAAGGCTCCGTTCTGGGGAGCAAGAAAGCATATCCGTGTTTCTGCGGAGGTATCAGGCGTTATCACCAACGAGAACGCTCAGGCTCTTGACTCCGACGGCAAGCCCATCGAAGGACTTTACTGTGCAGGAAATCTGGGCGGTCCCTTCTACGGCGGAGCTGACTACCCCTTCCACCAGACAGGTCTTTCACTCGGACGCTGCTATACATTCGGAATGATAGCTGCCAAGCACGCTTTGGGTATGCTGCGCTGATGCACATTAGCGTATATTCACCTGTTAAGAAGCAAGAAACATGGACCAAATAATAAAATGAAGACCGCAGAATTAACTGCGGTCTTTTTTATGCTTGATCTTACTCAGAATATCGCTGTACGACTCAGCTCTGATGACCTGGAAATTCTTCTCAATTTCCCTTGTCCATAGGTCTATCTCGCCCTCGATATCGGAGACTTCCGGCAGAATGAAGCCCCATATTTTACAGCCAGTTTTCTTAAGTTCGGGCAAGAAATAATCAAAGCCCCACTCCACCTCTTCTTTTGTATCTTCAAAGACGTTTCTCGCATCGACGATAAATGCACTGTCCTTGTGCTCTCGGAGCAGTTCAAGCGAGAATGTCACAGGCTTAGATAGTCAATTTGTTGCCTATAAATTCATCTCCTTTGTTTTTCTTTTTTAATATCATTCATCATCATTTTTCCATGAACGAGAGGGGATTGTTTTTTAACCAGAACTATGATATAATCTTTACATAAAACCTTTCTGATTCGAGGAGGGTTAGTATGTCTCACCATCAATTCAAGATAACGATAGATACGTCTGCTTGCAGATCGCTTATTGCCGGATCAAATATTGAACTGAATGACACTTGGTATTATAGCGATCAATGTTTTGAAAGCGGAAAATATACGGTATTGTCAGCGAACATGGCCAAGGCTGTTCATATCTCTCATATCTTATCGGAGGCAGGATAGACTTTGAAAATGTTATTATCCGTTGCAATGATGAAACTATTGACAGAAAATATCTAAATGGTATTTCCTGTAATTTAGAACCTTCCTGCGAGCCATATGGAAAAAAGCAAGTAAGAAAAGTCATTGAAAAAGCATTAGCTGAAAACTTAAGTAATTTGTCTTTTAAGGAAATCGCAGATCAATTTTATTAACTCCTGAAAGATACGAACGAAAATTCATTCAGCTAAGCGGTGAACGCTGGAGAGCTGCTGCGGCATTTGGATATGCACAGAATAAAAAAATCTTCTTTGCACCATACAATACCAGTTGCTTTTACTCTCGAATGTGTCAATCAAACCTGTTAAAAACATTGAGAGAATTAACTGCAAATGGTGTCTCTTGTCATTCTTCCGGTTGGAAGTGACGGATTCATCAAGCATATCGCTGATGAAGTCATATATATTGTTATCTGGATTAAAAATCAATATGTATTCAACGTATCTATCGTTTCGATCGCCCTCAATCGCTTATTTGCAAATCATCAAGAAAATATTTGAATGTCAAGGCCGCTTTAGCGTGCATTTTAGCCTTGATATTCAAATATTTTCTGATATAATTCTTGAAAGCGATAGTGGTGATTCTCGCATTGCTGAAGATTGGGTAAAGTCCAGATAATAATTAATCCGCCATATGACACAGAAGCAATGCATGATTATTTATCCTCAAAAATTCAACGATAAATAGATAAAAACAAATTCCTTATGGTAATGAGCTCAATATTAATACCAACACTTGACAAATCAGCCTTACCGTGATATAATGCAGATAAAGAGCAACGGCGCTTCTCGTTTTGAGGAGCGCCGTTTTGTATATAAGGGAGGTATCACTATGGCTGCATTTGACAGGATATGTTCGGGGATCCCCGAAATGGACACGGCACTTGATAATATAAGGCTCGGCGACAATGTTGTGTGGAGAGTTTCTGAACTCTCAGAATTCAAGCTGTTTATGGAGCCGTATCTTAGACAGGCTATCGCTGACGGAAGAAATATTATTTATTTCCGCTTTGCAAGTCACGAGCCCCTTGTCGAGGACTGTCCCGAGGTCAAGACCATAGAAGTGCCGCTTTCCCACAGATTTGAGACCTTCACCGTTGATATACATAATGAGATTGAAAAGGCAGGCAGGGACGCTTTTTACATATTCGACTGTCTTTCTGAATTGCAGGCAATGTGGGCGACTGATCTTATGATGGGCAACTTTTTCAGAGTCACCTGCCCGTTTCTATTTATACTTGATACAGTTGCATTCTTCCCGATAATTAGAGGTAAGCACTCTGTCCATGCTATAAACAAAATACTGAATACCACACAACTTTTCTTCGATGTTTACTCTGATAAAAAGAATGTATATGTGCGTCCCGAAAAGGTATGGAACAGAAACTCGGATACCATGTTCCTTCCCCATACCTATGAGCCTGAAACAGGACATTTCCGCCCCATCCTTGACGGCGTGAAATCCAGCCGTTTCTATCAGGTACTCGGCAATGCCCAACGTTCCGCAGACGAGCAGTTCATGGACTCATGGGACAGAAATTTTAAAAAAGCGAAGATACTCTACGACAGCGGTTTTGATATTTCGGAACAGTGCAGTAATATGTGCAACATCATGATGACGCGCGATTCAAAAATGCGTGAAATGGTCAAGAAGCACTTTAAGCCCGAGGACTATTTCAGTGTCCGCGACCACATGATAGGCACGGGCATGATAGGCGGTAAAGCCTGCGGTATGCTTCTTGCAAGAGCTATTATCAGGAATACCGAGCCTGATATTGATGAAGTACTTGAACCTCATGATTCATTCTATGTCGGCTCAGATGTTTATTACACCTACATTGTTGACAATAATTTCTGGGATCTGCGTATAAGGCAGCGTACCGAAGATGGCTATTTTTCTCTTGCTGATCAGTTCGCACAGCATCTTATGAACGGCAGATTCTCAGATGAGATGCGTGAACAGCTCAACCGCATTATCGAATACTACGGACAAGACCCCTATATCGTCCGTTCAAGCAGTATCCTTGAGGACGGTTTCGGCAACGCATTTGCGGGCAAGTATGAATCTGTATTCTGCGCCAACAGAGGAACTCCTGAAGAACGCCTTGAAGAATTTGAAAAGGCGATAAAAACTGTCTATGCAAGCACCATGAGCCTTTCTGCTCTCGATTACCGCAAACGCCGCGGACTCGACAAGCGTGACGAACAGATGTCACTGCTTGTACAGCGTGTTTCGGGCTCATACTACGGTGCGTATTATATGCCATGTGCCGCAGGAGTGGGCTATTCCTACAGTCCCTACAGCTTCCTCAAAAGTTCTGACCAGTCCGCAGGAATGCTGCGCCTTGTTATGGGACTTGGTACGTCTGCCGTTGACAGGACTGAAGGCTCATATCCTCGTCTTGTAAGCCTTGATATACCCGAAAAGGCGGTATATTCCAGTTACACCGAGAGACACAGGTTCTCGCAGGGCAAGGTGGAGGTTATAAACACTTCCATTCACGATATGGAGCGCCTGCCGCTCCGTGATATTGAACCAGTGATACCCGAGTACCTGCAAAACATACTACTTGAACACGATTATGATGCTGAGAGCAGACTGCGTGAAATGGGACGAAAAGTGTCCTCAACATTCATTTCCTGCAAGGGACTTGTCAGCAATAAAACTCTCATGTCTCAGATGCAGAGAATGCTACGCTGTATACAGAACGAATACGAATATCCTGTAGATACGGAGTTTACAATAAATGTTTCCGACAGCGGTGAATACTCCATTGACCTTTTGCAGTGCCGGCCATTGCAGGTGATCAAAGACAAAACAGGAGTTACTGTACCCGACGTACCGCAGGAGCATATCCTCCTTGAAAGCAAGGGGGCTTCAATGGGACTTTCAAAGGCTTCAAAGCTGGATCTAATCGTCTACGTTGACCCTGTTGTGTACTACAATATGCCTTATGCCGAGAAGAATTCCGTTGCGAAAATGATAGGAAAAATAAACTGGCATTACCGTAATCAGGGCAGGCACATGATGCTGATGGTTCCAGGAAGAGTGGGAACATCATCCCCAGAACTCGGTGTACCTACGGCGTTTTCGGATATAAGTGAGTTCGATGTCGTATGCGAAATGGAGGAAGCACGGGCAGGCTACAATCCAGAGCTTTCTTACGGCAGCCACATCTTTCAGGACTTGGTGGAGGCTGAGATACTCTACACGGCTGTATTTAACAACAGCAAAACTCTGCATTTTGCTCCCGAAAAGTTCAGAGGTCTGCGGAATATGCTTGAAGACATCGATGAAAACAGCGGGCTTGAAGATGTTATCGGAGTTTATGACGTGAAGCGCTGCAAATGCGAGCTTTACAACGACATCAAAAACGAGCATTTACTTATAACTATTTAAAGCAAAGGCGCTTATCCGAATGGGTAAGCGCCTTTATATTGGAGTGAATAACTTGAAACCGACATTTCCGCCCATAGGGGCAAGAATTATGAAATCCGCAATAGCGGTTGCCTTATGTATGCTTGTATACTTCGTGAGGACACTTCTGCCCATCGGCAACGGCATCCCCTTTTACGGAGCATTAGCCGCTCTTTGGTGCATACAGCCGTATAATGACACCACCAAAAACAACGCAGTACAGCGCTCCGTTGGAACGCTTATCGGTGCCGGATACGGACTTGTGTTTTTGTTGCTATTTTAGCTGATAGATGTTACTGTACCCATGATAGTTTATATTTCAGCAAGTGCAGTGACAATACCTGTAATATACACGACTGTGGTGCTGAATAAACGCAACGCTTCTTTTTTCTCCTGTGTGGTATTCCTCAGCATTGCGCTGACGCACTCTTTCGACAGTGATCCGTATATTTTCGTGCTGAACAGAGTTATTGATACCTTTATTGGATTAATCATAGGCGTTGCGGTCAATGATTTTCGGCTGCCGATAAAACTCGATACCGATAATCTTTACGTCAGCGGTATTGATGATGTGCTTGTTTCCGCAGGACATTCCGCCGCATACAGCAAGGTGGAACTGAACAGGCTTATCCGCAGCGGCGTGAAATTTACCATATCCACTGTTCGTACCCCTGCTGTGCTTATGGACATTATGAAAGGCGTGGAGTTGAAATTACCTGTTATCGTTATGGACGGAGCGGCGCTGTATGACGTAAAAGAGAAGCAGTACATTGAAATGGTATATCTTCCGTCAGATGTATCGTCCGAAGCAGAAAAGATAATATCAGACTGCGGTTTGCACTGCTTCGTGAACGTAATGCTTGATTCAACCTTGCTAATATACTACGGTGAGTTCAGAAATGATGCTGAACAAGAGCTTTTCGAGTCTTTCAGACATTCGCCTTACAGAAACTACATCGGCTCGGAATACCGCAGAAATGACGATACGGAACGTGTGCTGTATCTGACTGTGCTTGCCGACAGGACGAGCGTTTTTACTCTCGAAGGCAGACTGCGAAAACAGCTTGGTGAACGCATACGAATAAGCATTTCCGAGTCCGAATTTGAAGGCTTCATGTATCTGAAAGTATTTTCTCCGCTGGCTACAAAGCAGAATATGATGGAAAAACTCAAGGAGTATGCAAAGGCGGAGGATGTCATCACTTTTGGCAGTATCAATGGGCAGTATGACGTTTATATCAATGACGGCGGCGGAAACGGTACTGTAAAACGGCTTAAAAAGATATGCCGCATAAACGGACAGGATTTCAAAGAAATCGATATGGAATAATATCAGTCTGGAGGAATAATAAGATGATATCTTTGAATGATTATTTATTTTCAGGAAATACGGTGCTGAAAATACTGCACCATTATTCAAACGACCTGCGAAACAACGCAAAATCAACACATAACAGCATTGACTTAGCACACTCGAATTTTCTTATTCAGATAATAGAACTGCTCGAACATAACGACTTTCTTACATCGCAGTCACAGCGGATAAAGGAGTTTTACAAATACATGACAAGAGACTACCCGTTTTTAGCATTCACCTTCAAGGGACGCATAAAGTCCCTGATACGCGCCGAGGAGAAATTCAATGGATATATCCTCGAATTCATCTACAAATATTATAAGAAAAACAGGAGGTTTCCGTCAGAAGCCGAAATAAAAAGCAAGCTGATATGTTTTCGTGATCTCATCGCATACCGCATAGTTATATCAATGCCTGCCTGTCATATCAAAAGCGATGAATCGAGAAGTGAAGTCGAGCAGAAATACCTCTATGAGATAGCTGACGTTCTGCCCGAATTTCTTGAAGAAAGAGGATTCACAGCGGAGCTTTCCGGCTTTGCCGAGGAGAGATATTCTGACAGGCTGAAAGAAGCTGTCAGGGCGTATTACCGGGACTATGTTTCAACTCCGCGCAGCACGGGCTATCAGTCATTGCATATAACTTTCTATGACAATCTTGCACGGTGCTATACAGAATTGCAGCTTCGCACAAAGGAAATGGACGACTTCGCAGAGATAGGCGACGCAAATCATTTCGGCTATGAGAAGTTGCAGGAAGCACGCCGTACAAAACGGGATGAGATACCTATGGGCGAGTGCGTTTATTTTGATGAAGCCTATGAACGTCTTACCAAATTGCAGGAGCTTGAGCTTGCTGATTTAGATGTAAATATGTTCAGCGCCATAAATAATCAGCTCATAAATGACGGCTGCGGACTGTTCCGTGGCAGACAGATTTTGCCTTTTGAGCATTTATCACGTTTTCAGAACGACCTTATTGATTAGAAATAAATCTGTATATAAGATGATTCTTTTTATGTTTAAAGCGCAAAAATATATGTAATTCTAACAAAGTTGAAAAAAGGCTATTGACAAATCCGCTGCAAGGGGATATAATGGCATTGTAAACAGCAAGGGAGCTGCGGACGATAAGTCTGCAGCTCTGTTTTGGTTTATAGCGCTAAATCCATGCACAAAGGGGTGTATGAAGTCGATGTACTTCTGCGCCCCTTTGTTTTATACATCTCTCACAACAATGGCGTTTGGGAAGCAAGTATAAAAGCTGTAAAAATCTTATTTCAGGAGGTTATTTATATGGACTCTCAGACAATTTTACAACAAGCTGCCGAGAACACTGACAAAACGATCTTCGGCGTTTGGTTCCTTATAGGTGCTGCTCTCGTATTCTTTATGCAGGCAGGCTTCGCAATGGTGGAGACAGGCTTCACCCGTGCAAAGAACGCCGGCA
>JAAYBK010000228.1 GCA_012718885.1 Ruminococcus sp.
AAAAGCGTCAGATACTCAGGACCGGTAAGGATAGTTCCGGCAGATGATACATAATTAGCACTGCCGTCACCTATTACCTTGCCCGTACCGTCAACAGTACCGTCACAGGTCTTTGTTATAAGCTCTGCCTTGCCGTCACAGTCAAAATCAGCAACGCACATCTGTGTATAATGCTGACCGGCACGGATATTTTTTCCCATATTAATACGCCAGAGCTGTTTGCCTGTAAGAGTATAGCAATCTATAAACACATTGCTGGTATAGCCTGTTTTAGAGTTGTCCTGCGAATCACTCGGATCCCACTTAAGGAATATTTCATACTGGCCGTCACCGTCAACGTCTCCTACACAACAGTCATTAGGAGAGTATATGCTTCCCGGACTATTCAAAGGTATATCAAAATAGTTTGCTCCGGATGTGAATTTACAATAATCAGAGGACTTCAGCTCGCCTCCGGCATATGTATCCACACGGTACTTTGATGATGAATTGCCGGTGCTGTCCCAGAAATTGGTAGGATCCCCTGCCTTGCTGGTATAGATGAGAGTGTCGTCCCTGAAAAGCCTGAACTCAGCGTTATCATCATCATTTGCATTGAATCGCCAGCTAATGAACATACCGTTTCCGGACTTGATAGCGTAAATGCCACGGTCAAGGTACTCCATTATTGCTTTGCCGTTTCCGCCGACACCGTATGCAGCATCAGAATAAAAATCTGTTCTTATACTGGTCGCCGAACCTGATGCTATGGCAAGAGAAGCTGCCGCAGCACATATACGCTTGAACGTATTCTTCATTTCAATTCCCCCTAAGTTTAAAAATTAGTATGAACAAATTATGTCATTATCATTATACTATCAAATTTCCAAAAAATCAATGATTTATTGAACTATTTTTACTGCATTTTTGTCCATATTTCATCAATGATATGCACTATCGCATTCTCGAAAGCTCGTGCAGAAGATTATAGTGAATATTTTAATGCCGGACGGGATACATATCCTGTCCGGCATTATGCTCTTTTATTTAAAAATCAACCACCAATTGCCGCCTTGATAACTTCATTTCTCTTTATCATAAAATCAAGGATGGAGACCTGATCGCCTCCGTAGGAGTAAAGTCCTCCCTGCTGTCCGAAGCCAAAACCGAAGCCGAAGCCCATTCCGCCTCCCCAGTTGCCGCCCCAGATGCCGCCCCATGGGTTGGGGTTATTGTTCACCTGAAGTCCTCCGGGGCTCTTGGCAATATTCGACTCAAACTGGTCTGCTGTAAAGAAGCTTCTGGGATCTGCCTTTACATGGCTTCTGATAAGACCTGCATATTTATTTATATCCATCTCAGGATCGCTGTACTTTCTTACGATATCCTTTACGTATCCGATGTACATGGTCTTGTACTCGGGAACGCTCAGCAGATTCTTGAGCATAGGTCTCTTATTCTCATCTGCCTGATACATTCCAGTATTGATATCGGAATTTACTGATGCGCCGTAATCCATGAAATTGCCAAGAGACAGGTTGTAGTCCCAGCCAACATAGTACATCTTGCCCTCGTTCCAGAGAACATAATAGTTGTGGGGCATCATTCCATTATAGCTGTCGTAATTGCACATTACTGCATTAACCGCAAAGCCCTTCAGGAAGCTGGGCACATCGATAATGTCCTCGATGAACTTATAATTCTGAGGAGTTACCCTGTTTATTGCATCAACAACTTCCTTTATATGCTTCTTCTCCTCATCGTCGCCGAACTTCACTTCAAAATTGTCCATTGACATAGTTGTAGAGAAGGTGCAGTCGTACTGATTGCCCACATCGGCTGCCTTATAAAATACAGCATCATCATTTGTTGCAAGGCGCTCGCCCAGAGTTGTTCCCGGCTGCTCGCAAAGCAGATAGAAGCTGTAAAGCTTTCCGTTCAGGGACATGTTGGTGTATGACACCTCCGGCGCATATGCATCAAGGTCATACATTGCGTCATAGCAGAGTATATCTCTCATACATGAAGGGTCTGAATACATATTATTCACACATATCTCAGTCAGTCCGTGATAGCTCTGATACTTCTCGTACTTATCCATTTTTATGCGGAAGCTGTACTTGTCATGACCGGCCTGATAAACGAACATCCTTGAGCTGTTGCCCTTTGTTCTGATGCCAACGTTCTTATATTCCTCCCCGTCTATGACCACATCGCAGGGATAGTATACTTCCTCATTGGCATGGGACATGAACTCCTTCCACTCTGAATCAGACATTTTTATGTCGATGCTGTGTACCTCTGTGCGATTGAAAAGGTCACCATACAGCAGGTCTGCGTCATCCTTATTGTTCACGCCATTGTATGCCGCAGGCTTACCTGCCATGTAAGTGCTTCCCTGTTCGTGAGGAGTCTCGATTCCGCCTGTATATAGCCTGTACTCTGTTCCGGAGGCTATATCCGGAGAGGATACCACAGCATATCTGAACTTTTTCAGAGTATCCAGTTCAAACAGCGTCTTGCCGCTCTGGTCTGTCAGAGCCACAGGATTGTTCTTCGACCATTCCTTCACATAATCCAGCATAAAAGTATTCTGCTGCGTGGAGTTCAGCCCATTGCACTGATAATCAGTTGCAGTTGCAAGAAGAGTTCCTCCGGTAATATCGATAGTTCCTTCACA
>JAAYBK010000229.1 GCA_012718885.1 Ruminococcus sp.
CGGCAGCGTAAGCTCAGATTTTTCTTTTTTTCCGAATAATGCCATTATATCACCATTAAACTGTCATTACTTCTTTTTCCTTGTCGGCAACAGCCTTGTCGACATCTGCACAGAACTTGTCGGTGATATCCTGTACCTTCTTCTCGCAATCCTTGAGATCGTCCTCTGTGATTTCAGAATTCTTCTGCATCTTCTTGAGCTTGTCCATAGTATCACGACGGATAGAACGAACTGTTACCTTACACTCTTCACCGTACTTCTTTATGACCTTGCAGAGCTCCTTACGTCTGTCCTCAGTGAGCTGAGGGAATGCAAGTCTGATAACACTGCCGTCGTTTGTAGGATTGATTCCGATATCAGAAGCCTGGATAGCCTTTTCAATGAGCTTGAGTGTGGACTTGTCCCAAGGCTGGATAACAAGTATTCTTGCTTCGGATACAGAAATAGCCGCCATCTGGTTTACAGGTGTGGGAGCTCCGTAATAGTCAACGAGCACCTTATCAAGTATTCCGGGATTAGCTCTTCCTGCACGGATAGAAGCATATTCGTTATTGAGAGCATTAAGGCTCTTGTTCATTTTTTCTTTTGCTGCATTAATAGTTTCTTTCATTGTTTTTATTTCCTTTCAATATATCATTAATTTTATTAAATCAGTCCTCAGCGACAATAGTTCCCAGATTCTTGCCCATTACAGCATCATATATGTTATCAGGACGGCTGAGATCAAATACCAGCATCTTCATGTGATTATCACGGCACATTGCAGCTGCTGTACTATCCATAACACCGAGCTCTTCACCGATGACCTGACTGAATGTAAGAGTCTCATATTTCTTTGCATCGTCGAATTTATGAGGATCCTTGTCATATACACCGTCAACAAGGGTCGCTTTGAAGTATATATCAGCTTCGATCTCAACTGCACGGAGTGAAGCGGCAGTATCGGTAGAGAAAAAGGGGTTTCCTGTTCCGCATCCGAAGATAACTACCCTGCCCTTTTCGAGGTGACGGACAGCTCTGTTGCGGATATACGGCTCTGCAACCTGCTGCATGATGATCGCAGTCTGAACTCTGACATCACATCCAAGTGATTCGAGAGCATCTGCAAGAGCAAGAGCGTTCATAGCAGTTGCAAGCATACCGATATGATCTGCACGGGTTCTGTCCATAGCTCCGCTGGAACGTCCTCTCCAGTAGTTTCCGCCGCCGACAACGATACCGACCTGAACGCCTTCATCAACGCATTTTTTTATACTGCGGCAGATATCAGTCATGACCTCATAGTCAAGACCTGTTTTTTTATCGCCTGCAAGAGCCTCGCCGCTGACTTTTAATAATATTCTTTTATACTTTGGTTCCATATAGCACCTCTCAAAAAATATACTAAGTTTATTTTACACTAAAATTACCTTTATGTAAAGTATATTTTTTCAAAAAACAGGTATTTTATAATTATTTCTATCTTTTACCTATTATAATTTATTATAGAAAAAAGCCACCGCAAGATTTTTGTACGCTATTGCTAAAAATGTGGAAAAATTATTTACATCATTTCTCCTCATTTTTTCTTGACATTGGTGTCAAACCGTGATATAATATAAAAGCTGGTTCAAGAGACAGCGCAAATAAAAATGGAGAGGTATCGAAGCGGTCATAACGAGGCGGTCTTGAAAACCG
>JAAYBK010000230.1 GCA_012718885.1 Ruminococcus sp.
AGCCTGTAGTCATGAATCCGTAGACACGTTTATCAAAGATGAGCGGCAGAACGTGAACATTCTGTATCGGGCCGAACGAAAACATATCCGGATAAATATTCTTTGCCCGGAAAGAGGAGGTCTCGCCGTTAATAAGGTAATCCTTCAGGAAGATGCAGTTTGCTGTCTTGTCATCCTGTCCCATAAGATTTACGCTGACGCTTATCTGATTACGTATCAGGTACTTATGGTTTTTGATAAACAGGGAGAGATCCTCCTGGGAACGTATCTTATACAGCTTTTCCTCAAACAGGCTGTTCCTGAATTCCATATCTTCTGTCTCTTTTTTATGGAGCTGATCCAGCTGAGCACGTATATTAAGCTTGCATTTTCTTCCGCAGCCGCAGCTGTCTCCTGTTATGACACTGTGTACCGGCGGCTGGAGCTGTTCCGGACTTTTCCCTGTAATAAGAGCATGAAGCAGTGCGGCAGCTCTTCGTCCGCAGAAATGTGTATCAGCTTTAAATGTAGTGATAGATACAGCATTATTGGAGGCATATGCTGCATTGTTGAATCCGGTGACAAGCAGATCATCCGGCACACGCAGTCCAACAAAGAAAAGCTGCTTTATAAGGGCATATGCAATTTCGTCATTGAGGCAAACTATTGCATCAGGCTTTTCTATCGTACCGAAAGCTATATCCTTGGCAAGCGCTTCTGCTCCGGATATCCAGTATCCGCCGTAAAGCAGTTTTTCATCACCGCAGGGAAGGCCGTTTCGCTTCATCACGCTCACGAAACCGTCTATGCAGTCATCTGCGATATTCTTATCACCGCCGAGACAGTATATCAGACGGCAGCCGTGAACTTTAATAAGGTGCTCTGTCACACGTTCAAATGACTCACGGTTATCAAGGCTAACCACATTCGGAAGAAGCTGTGAATTGCCTATCACGACCACAGGACACCTGCATTTCTCATGCAGAGCCTTCTCGATAGGCGGTATGAGACTTTTATGGGTAGAGAAGGTGTGCTCCACGAAGATAATACCGTCGTAGCGCTCAAAGTCTATCAGACTGTACACCCACTCCTCATTATTTGTATAAAGCTCGCTGGTCTGAGGCATTGAAAACGTAAATGTGCGATAACCATATGCGTTGGCCTGCTGCTGTATCCCAAGAATGTATTCATCGTTGTAATCGTTTTTGAAATCAGAAAATATTATGGCAATTGCTTTAGTTTTTAGCATAAAAACGCCCTCCTGCGCCTTATATCGCAAAATAATTATATCATAGAAGTTTTTCCATTGTCAAGCCCGTCGCGGACGAAACTGCCATTTTCTGCGACGAATTGTGCAAATCGACTGACGAACGGGCAGCATTTACCGTTCGTCGCAGCAATGGCAACTCAGTTCGATTATTGTACAGTTCGTCGTCAAATATAACGTTTTGTCGCAAAAATCAACCTTTTGTCGAAAAATATTGCTTTATTTTTCGCTATGTGTTAAGATAAAATTGCAATAAATCAGATGAACGTCGGCGTTAATATCAATCAATGATCATTACATTCAAGCAACCAGAAAACAAAGCAACCAAAATATTAAACATGGAGGAAACTACAATGAAAAAATTTACTAAAACTATCGCAGCAATTTCAGCTGCAGCAATGCTGACTATCTCTTCCGGAATGACAGCCTCTGCATATTATGTGACTAAAGTTAATCCGAATAAGCTGACCAACAATGGCACAAAAACTACAGGTTTTAAATGGGATACTAATGAGCTTCAGGATAAATTGCCTGTATTCTCCAAAACTTTACTGGATAAAAAAGCAAATTTGTATTCCCGGTACCTATAAATGAAAATAAAAATAACCAGGAATATGGCCGTTGTCATCTATTAGGTCTTTTGGACAGGAGCATTGTTACATCAAATACAATTGAAAATGCTAAAAAATATGTTGATAAGATCTCCGTAAAGAATAAATCCGGATTAAATTATTGTGTATGGCTTGAATACCAGGATAACTCCTTTGAGGACGAAATTGCATTGGAGGAAGCAATGGGAGAAGAACCGGAAGATATCCCGGATTATTCCCTTCTGGATTATGCGCTTACTATGCATGATGAATACGATATGAAAGAAACATTTTGTAAAAAAGTTAAAATGAGAAATTTCAAGTTAGACGAATCAAAGTATTTCTACACTGGAGAGCTTATTCTTCAGAATATCTATGTAAGCGGTCTGTCACTAAGTGCAAGCAACGCCTATTTTTCATCACCAGTTCTTGAAAAGGATCCAAGTGGAATAGGATTTCGTACAGTAATAAAAGTCACAGCAATTAATCCCAAATATAATCAATATCTCTTATTTGGATATACTAATAAAAAAACAAATATTAGTTTCCTGAATGATGTGAAGATAAGTTTTAATTGCGGCAGTACAACTTCATTTACTACTCATGATTTTTTGGCAAAAGAAACCGTTAATTTAGATGATATTTCAGAGCATAATAGTTTCTATAACTGCCTTCTTACTGCACCGGATGTGACCACAGAATTGACAGGTAAAACAAAACAGGATTTCCAGAGCGGCCAGTTTTTTGCAGCAAAAAAAGAAGGTTCTGTACTTCATATATGTCTTGGTTCTTCAAATACCGGAATTTCTAATCCAGGCTGGAGCAGCAGTGACAAAGGCAAACAGTTTGAAGCAATGCTTAGCTGCGGATATGCAGATACTTTAAAGAGATGCACATGGTTCAACAACCAGCTTGGCAGCGTTACAAGAGTTCGCTTCTATCGTGATGCTTCTGAAAACAATAAAGGAACGTTTTTAGCTGAACGTACTCCAAGCGAAGTAAGATCTTTAATCAACTAATCAGCGTATTAATAACATATTCCGACAATATATATCTTTAAACGGAGGAAATTTCAATGAAAAAATTTATAAGGATTGCAGCAGCACTTTCTGCCGCAGCAACACTTGCTGTATCTTCAAATCTCAGCGCTTTTGCATATGAAGTTTCAAAGAATGATTACCAGGATCTCCGCAATTATTATACGGGCTATGACGCAGGCATATCATGGAGCCTCCCTGAAATACAGGCAAAAATGCCGCAGCTCACAAATAAATTCTTCGGAACTGTCAGTGATGCAAATAATCCGAACAGAATAACACTTATGGCTTCTCCTGACAAATATCCTATCTATAACAACGGCATTGTTGCCGTTCTTGGCAAGGAATTCAATACTGCCAGCCTTGATATGATAAAATCATATATGGATAAGCTTTACTTCAAAGTGAAAAAAGGCAGCACAACCAGTCCGAGATTCATAGCACTGACCTATAATCCGAATCAGCCGAATTCCACTACAGGTCACTGGGCAATACAGCTCTTCAACAACAATGATCCTGTAAACAGCAATAATTTTAATACAAACCCTATGGAAAATAATTTTGATATCGATAATTTCAAGCTTGACCAGAAAACCGGTAAATACAGCGGAGATATCCTCATGTATGATTACTATGTACCGAGAATGAAGTTCTCCTGCGGAGACGGATACACAAAGTTCAGTACTCCCGTCCTTAAAACAGATCACTATGCATATGACGGACTTGTAACTGTCACACACTTCGAGGGAACTCTTCCAAACGCTGATACTATCGTTTTCGGCAAGGACGCTACACCTACGACCTACAATCTTCTTAAAGGGATCAAATGCTATTACGATAACGGATCAATGGGATACTACTCCTACGAAAGAGAAATTGGAACTTTGAATTTCTATGAAAAGCTCTTCTACAGCTCAAATAAGAAGTATGACGGTATCCTTGACAGTAACGGTCTTATCACCACACTTATCATGGCTTCAACATCCAATTTCAGCAGGAATACCTTTGTCGGAGTAAAATCCAGCGGTGATACACTTAAGGTATGCATCGGCAAGAATCCGTGTATAAGCAGCTCTGAATGGAAGAAAGGCAACGGTGAGGATAAGCTCAAAGCATTCCTCAACAGCGGATATAAGGAACAGTTCAAGAATAATAGCTGGATCAAGAACAATATAGGTAAGTACAGCAGGATAGAATTCTACTGGAACGCCACTGCTTCAAGCAACGGAACAAACTTCTTCTACTGTACTCCCAATGCGTTCAGCAAGCTTATTGGTCTGAACTGATAATAACTCTAATCAATAACGCTACGGGTATTATAAATCGTTAAATGCTATGCGGAACAGGTCGGAGATAACACTCCAATCATTTCCATGTTTTGTATTTCTTCAAGCCTCCTTCATGGAGGCTTTTTTTTCGATTATCTTTTTTATTCAGTTATTATAGTGTTGGTGCAGCTATTGAATTTTTGCAATTTTATGAAAAAGCTATTGACATAGCTCCCGATTTGTCATATAATAGCATTATGTTGCATTTTTTGTAGCAAATATTATACTATAACAGGAGAAAAAAACATGAAACTACTCAAACGAATCACATCAACCATGCTGTCGATGACGATCATCGCTGGTGCAGCCGCCGCAGGCATTCCGGAGAAGATGACAACTTCCGCAGCAAATTCAAACGTAATGTACTATGATGTCTTTTCAGACATACAGAATCGTATCAATGCTGAAAAAGCAAAGTTCCCCGATGGCTATTACTGGAATCACAGGGGTCTGAGCAGCTACAATGAAGACACCTATACTGATAAGCCATGCCATCATGCCCAGGATTATGCTAAGGAGGAAAAATGTTGCAGTGAGACAAGAATCAATAGTATTGGAGACCAAAGTATTGGAGACCGTGGACAGTGCTATGGATTTGCATATAAGCTTGCAAAGGATATATGGGGAACTACTGAATTCTATAGATACTATGTTGACCAGAATTATGAGCCCAAGATAGGAGACAATGTCCGCCTTGAGTTTTATGTCGAGGGATTGCCGTCATATGAAAAGCAGGGACACAGCATTTTCATTACTGATATTTCAGGAGAGAATATAACATTTGCAGAATGCAACGGTGAGCTTCAGGACTGCAAGATCCGTTGGGGCCGCACCGATTACTATGAAAAACTCATATACGAAAATATAAGTGTTGAAGACTATAACGGAAATCAGATCACAAAAAAATTAGTTAAAGGTGATCCAACCTCTCTTACCACTGTTACAAAAACTTACCTCAGAGAGCACGCAACAGAGTATTTCCGTCCTGTAATTGCAGGCGACCTCAACAGGAATGGAATATTAGACAGCGATGACGCTTATAAGTTCGCAGACTCCATTATGACTAAAGGAACTACTTTATACGGTACTAAATTTTCTTATTACGATGTTAATGGCGATGGCCACATAGACTCAAGCGACTATAATGAGATCCGTTATGGCAGTTATAATCTCAGGATCGTTATGCCTGGTGAAAGCACGACCAGTCGCTGGAGTTCTTTAAATAATGCATACGGTTTCCGTTACTATGATGATTGCTATTACATAAAGAATGATCTCGGCGGAGTTTCTTGGATCGGTTCTTTGGACACTGAGAAAAGCACCATATATGTTCCATCCAGAGTATACTCTGAAAAAGATAAATGCTGGTATGATGTAAATGAGATCGGTTATGATGGGTACAATGGACATTTATGGAGAACCTGCACAGCCAATTATAAGACAAATACAATATATATCCCAGATACTGTCAAGAGGATCCATTCATATGCTTTTGAGAACTGGAGCTTAAGATCCCTGCGTTTCTCAGGCTCAAATCCTCAGCTTGAAACTGTCGACACTTTTGCTTTTTATGAGTGTAAGTCTCTTGAGAAACTTGATCTGAGCCCTGCAAAGAAGCTTAAGAGTATTGGCAACTTTGCATTTGAGGGCTGCGAGGCACTTTATCATATTGACCTTCCTTTCACAGGCAGTGCGATCAATCTCGGTTCAGGCAGCGGAAGCATTTTCGGTAACACCGATCCTCTCTCTGCCGCAATAGAGATCAAGAATCCGAATAACAGCACTTCTCCTGCAAGCAATTATCAGAGAATAAATATCTCAGAGATGGATTATAACCACTGGATAAACGATAATCTGTATTATTATGGAAAGCTTTTCAAGCTGTATAACGGAGAGTATTACCTCGGTCAGGTAAACAATAATAAGGGTTTTCTTCGCCCTTAAAAGCGATCGCAGCTGAAAAGCCGGATCATTACTGATACGCTCTTCATAGGATGCCCGCAAAGCCAAAATTAAGATGATAAAAGCCAAACGGTCGTAAACTCCCATTAGAATTTCGACCGATTGGCCGGCATATACCGCAGCCTATGAACGATAACTATCTGAAAAAATATAAAACAGGCAGCAAAAGCTGCCTGTTTTTATTATTGTATTATGTCCCAATCGCTTTGCCAGAGAGGCGAAAATAAAATAAACAGCCGGATATCTCTGTTGGATATCCGGCTGTTCTTTTCATAGCCTGATGTGGAAGTCCTGTTTATAATAGTTGTGATAAAACTTCAGTCAATAATCTCTTCCGCAATTCTAAGCATGATCTCCTTGTCCATATCCTCACTAAGCGAAACTGAATAGAAATGGCCTCCGCTTATCCAAGAAGCAAGGTGATATTTTCCGTCATAGCCCTTGAATGTGACCGTGATTCCATTAATATCAGTGTTTTCGATGCTTGTGAATTCGTCATACTCGCCGGAAATATCCTCGGCATCCTTACCGATCCGGTAACAGCACTCCTCGCCGTTTTTGCCGCAGTAATCCACTTCAGCAAAGCTGTCAAACATAATTGAATAACTGGCAGACTTGATCTCAAAAGGCAGAGTTTTTATATCGCAGATTTCTGTGCCGAATTTCTCAGATAAGTCAGCTGCACTGCTGTATGGCACAACGCCGTAGGTTAAGGTGTCCTGTGCAGTAGGAGGAGTTGCTTCAGAAGTCTCGGCAATCGTTGCCTTGTCCGGATCTTTTCGTACAGAACCGGTATTTTTCATAACCGTGACCGCTCCGAAAACTATTACCGCACAGGCCGCTGCCGATGCAATGCCGCCGATAACTCTGCTTATGCGCCGGCGTTTATTCTTTGCTTTGACATTACTTAGAATACGCTCACGCATTTCGTCAGTAAGTTCAATACGTTCCATAATCTCATTATACTTGCTCACAGAAATCATACTCCTCTTTCAGAATTTCCTTGAGTTTAGCTCTCGCACGCTTCAGCCTTGTGCGGATATTTGCACCGGATTCGCCAAGTATATCAGCGATCTCATCCGTCTGGTAGCCCTCTTCATAGAAAAGGTGAATGACTTCACGGTAATTCTCAGGAAGCTCCTTTACAGCCTCCCACACAAACGAGAGGTTCTGACGCTCCTCAGCCACAAGTTCATCTTTAAGCTCATCTGTATCACGCAGCTTGTTGTATTCTATCCGGTTTTTGGAAAGATTTGCAGTCACTCTCAGCAGCCACGCCTTTTCATGCTCTTCGCTCTCAAAAACCGGCGCCTTATCCATAAGCTTCATCAGCACATCCTGCAATATCTCCTCTGAATCCTGCATATTGTGAAGATAGGAGTATGCCAGCCTCAGAAGCCGGTTTCCGTGTTTATCCATTATCTCGCGGAGATACCGGTCGGCTGCATCATCTTTGGTCTCAGCTCGTTCTCTGCCGAATATCTGAACTGCAAAGGTATATACCGCAAGGCATATCTGCCGTATCCGGCCAAAAGAGTTGTTCCGTAATGCAAGTTCCATATTCTGCTCCTGTTATCAGTTATTATCCTCTGTGCTGTCGTACTCGCCGAATACGATCTCCTCTATCTCGCTTATCTCTGCATTTCCGTCAAGATCAGAATATACTGTCGCCAGTGTAAATTCAGGCTCTGCACCGGGAACTGCTGCTGTCTGCTTGCAAAGTACAAGGTAATTTGAGCCTGCAACGACCTGATTTCCCAGATATGCCTCCGGTTCTAACTCAGCGCCGGTCAGCATTTGTGTTGCCTTCTCAAAAGCCTCTTTCACTTCTTCGTTCCTTTCGATCGCAATATCTCCGTCATTGACAGCAAATCCGCCGTCAAGCATTTCGCTGTCTATTATGGTCTTGGTATTTGTCAATTCAGCATTGCCCTTCAGATCCTCATATATGTAGACAAGCTGAATGACAGGCTGTGCATCCGGAACAGTTGCCTTGCCTCTGCACAGGATACAGTAGTTTGTACCGGCAACGACCTGTGTTGCAAGAAGAGAAATTGGTTCGTATTCCATGCCGCAAAGTGTTTCTGCTGCCTTATCAAAGGCTGACTTTGCAGCGGCGTTTGCGCTGAGTGATGTATCGCCTGTAACGGTCGACCAGCCGCCTGCTAAATGTACCATGGTTTCCTCCTCAATAGCTTCAGTTGTGGTAGTTTCTGCAGCAGTCTCAGGATCTGTAACTGCTGAAATATTCGCTCCCGGATCTGCAGAGTCTGAACTCTCCACGCTGCCGCAAGCTGTCATAGATGCTGCCATAATCAGTACCATTGCTGCTGTAATAATCTTTTTCATAATAAATACCTTCTTTCTTAGATTTTTCAACGGTTTATCTGCCGTTCTGACCTATATACAGTTGAGGCAGCAGAATTGTGACACAAAATAAAAAAATTTTTTCAGCAAGAGGATACTGTTCTTCATCTGATCTCATTTTTTCTTGTAATCCCGTACAATTCCTTCATTACCAATTATATCACAGGCAACTCTGTTTTTCAATCACTATCCGAAAATGGGCTGCCGGAAGGATTCCTGACAGCCCATATCTTATATTCTGCTCTAACATTTAGTGTAACCGCTCAGATCTCCTCGTGATCATAAATCTTAGTAAGAAATTTCTCTAAATTATCAGCGACAACATCAATTGAATTATCAGCTACTGCATCCTTTGTTTTTTCCTTTCCCGCTTGTTCTCATACATAAGCTGATCTGCCCGCTTTATCACATCTACTGTAGTACTGTCCTCCGATGGGTCGAAAACAGCAACCCCCTTGGAGAGATGTATCTGTTCCCATGGTGCAGCGGCAGCTATATTTGCTTCCTCTACAGATGCATCAAACTGCTCCAGAAGAGCATCATGGTTCAGATAGTCCTCATTCTGAAGAATGACGGCAAATTCATCTCCGCCCATTCGGAATACAGGACTGTGCTTGAATACCGCACAGATGATATGCGTTGCATTTTTAAGATAAATGTCACCTTTATCATGTCCGTATCGGTCATTTATCATCTTCAGATTATCACAGTCAAACACGCCGATCGCAAATGCCTGTTCGCACGTTCCGCTGTCGATCTCATTCTGTAGTTCTTCAAGGTAATTTGAAAGGGCACCCTTGTTTTTTACTTTTGTCAGCGCATCAAGAAATACCTGTCCGTGCAGATCATCTATATGCTCTTTCAAGGTATCAGACAGATTTTTGAACGACCTTGTTAGTCTGCCGAGCTCGTCATCATCATCGTAAGTGAGATCAAGATCATAATTTCCACGTTCAACTTGTTCTGCGGCTACGGTAAGATGTTCGAGCGGTTTTGTAATTCGTCTTGTATAATACATAAGAAACAGAGTTGCTGCGATAAGCACGATAACAGCACACAGTGAGATATTAATAATAAGAGCCTTCCACTCACCCTGCGTTTCCGAAACGGGTACGGTGATACTCAGGCGCAAACCGTTGCTCAGATAACACCAGACTGCCGCTTTTTTCTCTCCGTTATAAGTGTACCGGATCACTTGGTTTTCGTCCTCCTCACGGTAGGGAAACTCAAATTCGGATTCCGTCTCCAGACCTGCCACATCAATCTGAGGATGATAGAATAGCTGCCCGTCAGCATCACTCAGGAATGCATATCCGTTATTATAGAGGCGGATACTATCGATCTCATCTGCCATTGTAGAGTAGTCTACTTCAATGCCGACCACACCGATGAACTTTCCATTCCAATAAACCGGTGCATCGTAGGAGATCACACGAACATCGAGATTATCCGTAATATATGGCGGCAGCCATATGGCCTTCCCCTCATGTTTCGGGACGGTAAACCATACCAGCCTTGAAGTGTCTTCCACATCATACTGTGTAATATCGGTCACTTCATGCTCCTCAAAGCCCTGCCCGGTCAGATTTGTATACCAGAATCCCTTTACCGAAGCCGTGACCGATGGATCGATACGATAATAATATGTCAAGACTCCCTTGGTCTTGGAAGCCATCATACCAAAGTATTCCCGAGTTCTCTCCATATGTGCTGCAAGCTCTTCTTCGTTGTTCACACTGTCCAGATCTTCCTCAGCAAAGGATGTCACCTTTGTTACCGTATTCTGCACACTGTCAAAATAATAATCAAGACTCCTCTGCCCCGACACACACAACATTTGAAGCAGTTGATCCGATTTTTGGCTCTCGGTCCTGCGAATAAAAACAGCACTGAGCATTGTGGTGACTACAAGAGCTGCAAGTATCACACAAAGCATTGTTATTGTTATTCTGGTTCTTAATGAATGTGGAAGAAACCTGGATCTTGACTTCATAACATGCTCCTTTTTATCTAATTACTTTTCAAATCGAACAGATGTACAGCAGATGCTATGATGCATCTGAAGAAAAACAAAACGGAAACATACTATACTCTTGATATTATTCATAATATTGCTCAAAACAATATTTATTTGCTCTATTATTAGTATAACATACTATAAATAAAAAATCAAGCCGTTGATAAATAGATATTTTCAATAAGTTTATCGATCTCTTCCGTGTCGATAATAGTAATCTTTGAGTGCAGCAAACGGAGCGGACTTAAAAGCTATGTCTGCTTAAAGCCGTACATTTATATTGCATGCTCCGATTATTTGTTTTGTTTGCTAAGCCTGGCATTGCATCCATGGCACAGTTAAATCAGTTTGTGCTCCGGCAAATGTTACGACTGATAACACTGCTACCTTGAATGTGACAATAAAGAAAAACGATGACAGCAATCAGCTCTTTCACAAGGTCATCGGACTTCCGGACAAAAACCAACATAAAAAAGCACCTGCCGCATGACCCGCCCCCTGTCAAGTAGACAGCACAAAAAACAAAAATAATCTATATTGTGACCCAAAGCAGTCTGTGCAATTTGTGCAGGCTGCTTTGCTGTTGGAAATTGGCAAGCACCTTTTGGAGTGAGAAGCGTAGCGACGAACGGAGAAAGGTGCTTGCCACGGCGCCCGAACGGTCATGCTGCAGAATATGCTTCATGATATTCCATTGGTGTCATGCAGTTCAAATTTATTTGATACCGCTTTGTATTGTAGTAGCAAATATATTCTTTGATTGCCGAGATCAGCTCTTCCTTGTCTGTATATTTTCGTAGATAATACATCTCGGATTTTAGGATTCCCCACCAGCCCTCCATCGGTC
The DNA here is from genome assembly GCA_012718885.1 of Ruminococcus sp. Lineage (GTDB taxonomy): Bacteria > Bacillota > Clostridia > Oscillospirales > Ruminococcaceae > Ruminococcus. The sequence continues at coordinate 11,395 of JAAYBK010000230.1, forward strand.
CGTTATCAATGCAGCGCCCAACTCTGGACATACTTTGTAGCATTCCGGCATCTACAAGCCTTTGATGAAACGTTTTATTGGTATACTGAAATCCTCTGTCACTGTGGAAGATCGGATGAGCATCAGGATTCAGTCTGATAGCGTCATCAAATGTAGAGAATACAAGATGATTGTTATTGATGTCACTGATTTTATAAGCTACTATCCGTCTGTCATAAAGATCGAGTATGGCACTCAGATACAGCTTCCTGACACTCGAACCAACGTAGTATTTGAATTCCGTCACATCAGTCAGCCATTTCTCATTTGGCTTATCTGCGTGGAAATCTCTGTTCAGGATATTCTCCGCTGTGATCTGCGGCGTTGATGGTATATATGTCTTCTTCTTGACACGGGTGACTGACTTCAAATGAAGAATGTTCATCAGCCTGTATATACGCTTCTTGTTGTAACGCACATCATGTTCACGGTTGATTACGACTGTCATTTGACGATAACCTAAAATGCCATTGCGTTCTTCATAATGCTGTTTGATCCATTCAACAACCTGTTCATTGATCTTTTGATTTTGACTCGGTGCTCTTTTCAGCCACTTATAATATGCTGAACGTGCGATATGAACGGCAGAACATAGCTTTTGGATCGGGTAATGTTCAGCTTCGTTCATGTATTTGATCGCAAGATATTTATTCTCATTCCAGACTCCGCTTACCAATCGCCTCCTTCCAATTCTTTCAGTTTTTTTAGCAGCTTTATCTCCATTTCCTGCTCTTTGATCTTTGCCTGCAATATCTTGTTTTCCATACGCAGCCGATCCGCTTCGGTAAGCTCATCTTTGGGTTTCGCTTTTCCTCTTCGGTCGGTAAGACCTTCAACTCCTTTGGCTTCATACTTTCGCATCCAGGAATAGATTTGCTGATAAGACACTCCATATTTCTCTATTGTAAGTCCATAATCCTTGCCGTTCTCTATGCAAAACGCTACGATTTCTATGCGTTCTTCCTGTGTTGTTTTTCTACCTTTTTTCATGGTAATTCCTCTTCCTGAGCGTGTACGCTCCTTAAAGTCTTTACCATTATTATAGCATGAAATCCAGTTTTGCAAAAGAATTCTGCTTGTAATTTTGTATTTTTTACATACTTCAAATTGACTTGATTTTCCAAACAGATACTCTTCAACAGCTTTTATCTTTGTTTCAACTGAGTATTTCTTATTAGTTCTTGACCTTTTAACAAACTCTATCCCACCTGCTTTTGCTCGATTTACTAGATCGCGAATGGTATAAGCCGTTACACCGTATTTATCTCCTATTGTTTTAAAACTTCCTTTTCCATCTTGATACTCCTGAACAGCAGATATTCGTTCTTCATCTGTCATCTTACCTTGTCTTGACATAAAAA
>JAAYBK010000231.1 GCA_012718885.1 Ruminococcus sp.
ATTGCCTTTTCGTAAGGTTGAACATAAACTTTTCTCTAATATCATCCAGATCTTTTGGAATTCTGATGTATTGTGCCATTGCTGCACCTCCTTAATGTGCATTGAAGATAGATTTTGAAATTGATGATGATTTAAAAATTGTGAAACAAAGAGCAACTGCCCAAACTATACAGTTTACCATACTCAGGTACATCTTGGTTGTATCCTTACTGTTATCTATCAGATCTTGAACAGAGGAAACGAACATAGCTTGGAATACACCTAAAGCAACTACAATAAATAATCCCTGAAATGCAAGTGCCATTAGATTTCTTAGCCAGTTCGTACCGATAGTGCCCCATTCTTTATTCATAAAGGTACTCATAGGTATAGGGGCAACTGCTATGTACATAAATGCTTCAATAAGTCGTGAAATAACTACAAGCATTACAATAACAAGAGATACGAGCATTACTAAAAACATCACAAATGAAAACATCAGGAAAACAATAAGTACGCCCCAATCTGCTTTGTGTTCATCAAGCAGCATATTGTAAATCTGATCTGCGACAGTATTAACATCTAAATCAAGCATATCCTTATTCGTGACTTGCTCTAAAGCTCCTATTGTTATATCGTTTCCAAGAGAAAATATACCTATAATTATATCTGTGGTATGAGAAATTAGAATAATACCACATAGGGCTTTAAAAATCCATTTAAAAAATATCGCCGTATCAAATTCCCGGAAGTTATTTCCTTCCATTACCATATTCAATAGTTCATATAGAAGAATGATAACAAGTATCATTCCTCCAATTGGTGCTACAACATTTGTACATATAACATATACAATATTCCAGACTGATGAATTGTAATCATTCGGCATAGTTGTAAGTTCGCCACCAATAGTGCTGCCGTCATCAATCTTCATACCGGCTTTGAATAAGCTCAATGATTCCTGAATCATTGAAGAAGCTCATCCGGCAAGCATTTTTGTAATAGCTGTTTCTATCGCATCGACTATACCATCTACAATATCATCTATTTTATCGCCTAAACCCAATATTTTCTCCTCCTTTCGGAGAGCTGCTGTATCAGGCTATACAGCAGCTCTTATTACTGTTATATTTACTGAACAGCGGAGGACATCATACCCTCAAGTTCAGGTACAAGAGCAATTGCGAGGATTATGAGTGCTATACCAGCCATAAGCTGTTTCATACCCTGAGACTTAGAACCGGGGTTATCCGAACCATAACCTTCTACAAGATTTACAAGTCCCCAAACACCGATACCACCACCGACAAGGATGATAAGTGCTTTAAGTACCTTACAAGCTGTGGATATAAAGCTTGAAGTGCTTACTGAAACTCCACCACCGCCTTCGCCTTCAGCAAAAGCTGCCATAGCAAACATTGAAGCCATTACCATAGTCATAAGTCCCATTACAGCAACAACGGTGAATTTCTTAGCTTTACGACATCTGATTGCAAGTTTTTCATTTTTGAGATTTTTTACATTGTTCATTTTAAGATTCCTCCCTATAATTAGCCGTTTGAATTGATTTCATAAGATTCTGCTACTGTGCTTTTCTTGACAGGCAGCTTTCTATTGACAAATTTCTCTATATTAAATAGATTGGATTTGTCATAGTCAAGTAGATACTTGTAGTTCTTGTGGCGAGTAATATCGTACTTATTCGAGAAAAACGGCTTAACTCCTCGGATCTGCAAGATACATTTCGCTCCATCCATTTTCTGAATCTCTCCGGCGGTCATCAACTCCCTTCCTAATTTTTGATAGTTCATCCCATAGCTGCGACTCTGACCTCTGGTGTCGGATGTGTTGTAAGTGTCAATCGTTGCCTTATCCAGAGATTCTGAGATTTCTTTCAAGGTTGATCGCTCCTTACCGCCTAAAAATAAGGTTGAATCACAGTTACCGATAATGGTATCGGCATTATCCTTATAAATCGCTTTTAATTGCGATTGGGATTGCAGAATAATTGAAGCTGAGATCTCACGGCTACGAATCGTAGCTATAAGTTTCTCAAAATCTGGAATCTGCCCGATATTGGCAAACTCATCAAGTATGCAGCGAACGTGATGTTTAAGCTTTCCGCTGCCGTCAGGATTGTTATCAGCTTTTGTACAAAGCAAATTGAACATCTGACTATACATCATAGCTACAAGAAAGTTGAATGTAGCGTCTGTATCGGAAATAATGATAAACAAAGCGGTTTTTCTGTCTCCGATAGTATCGAGCTGCATTTCATCATAAGCTGTTATATCAAGCACTTCTCTTATGGCGAATGGTGCAAGTCTCGCACCGCAGCTTATCAGGATAGACTTGGCTGTCTTTCCGGCAGCAAGCTTATATTGCCGGTACTGGTTGCAAGCGAAGCAGCCGGGATGCTCTTTTTCAAGAGCTTCAAACATCAGATCCATTCCGTTTTTGTAGTTCTCGTCATTCTCCGAGGTCGTGCTATCAGCAAGCATACCTATCAACGTTTCAAAATTACGTTCCTCTTCCGGGTAATACTGCATAAGAGCTATATAAGCTGTGTAGAGCAGTCGTTCTGACTTAACCCAGAAATCCTCTGTCGATTTTTCTCCTTGTCCGGAGGTATTCTTGATAAGGACTTCCACGAATTTTAGAATATCCACCTCAGAATGTATGTATGCGAATGGGTTGTAGTGCATTGATTTCTTGAAAGTAACAGTATTAAATACCTTGATTCGGTAATTATTATCATTGAGCAGCTTACCGCACTCAACGAGTACAGTTCCTTTCGGATCGGTCACCACATAGCTGCTATGGAGCTGCATAATGTTGACTTTTACGAAAAATCTTGTCTTACCACTTCCTGAACCACCTATGACGAGGATGTTCTTGTTCCTCGCATATTTAGGAGCTGACGGTTTACCCATAGTCAGACGTTCGGTCTGAGTGAGGATAACGTTGTTGTCAAAATCTGTGAAATCTATAAAAGGCTTTATATCTTCCGGAGTTCCCCACGAAGCAGAACCATATTCCTCTCCGTGTCGATACTTCTTAGCGTTTTTCTTCTTGAAGTACATCACAAGAAGCATTGCACCACCGACCGTAGCTCCAAAGAGTAAATCAAATGGTCTGAAACTTGGAAGGGGATCGGTAAACACATCTCCGAGATTAAGGAAAAGCGTTCTAAGCTCTTTATCCGCAGCATAATATGCGTAGGAAAGCTTATTGCCGAGCCAACCGAAAATCAGGAAAGGAATACCGAGCAATATAATCCTTTTTGTTTTTGAATTACTCAAATATCTCCCTACCTTTCAATGACTTTCTCATACTTCCGAGACTGTGAAAGATCATCTTTCTTGCGTTCCGCTTCAAGCTTAACTGCAAGATCTTTGAACTCTTTCTGAGTTTCACGGCAGAAATCTTGTTTTTCGTTACTCCTGACTTTCTGTGAAGCATACTCCTTGAAAGCTTTCTCGATGTTCGCAGCTTTAGCAGCGGAGAACATAACGTAGTATGTCGAGGTATCCGGACATTTGGATAATGCATACTGAATATCATACTTGGCAGCTGTTCGCCTGAAATCAGCTATATTAGCATTACTTATCTCAATTCCTTCAATCTTACCGCCTTTGGCTAATGTGTTGAGCGATACCTTACCACGCTTAGTGTATGAGCCGTTAAGGTACTCCTGAATTGCTTTTTTAAGGACTTCCGCAGTCAGTTTGGAAGAACTGATGATAAGGTTTATCGTTTTGGCAGCAGTATCGCCGTTATTCATTCCCACAGTTCATCACCTGTCTTTGTCTTTATTGATAAACCTGTTTTTGTAGCTTGGCTTTTCAGGTTCAGTTTTCTCAGATGTTTCATCGTGTTCAAGTACAGATACCGGAGTATCATCGGCAAATGAATATATTTCCCGACCTGTTGTAAAAGCGGTTATAAGCTTCTGATAAGCTTTTTCGCCTTCGCCGGAGTTCTTGTAAACGGCAAGGTTAATATCATCGTTTTCTTCGTCAGAAGGTAAACGTGCTCCGTTTTTGGCGGAAATAAGGTAAACAAGATTTCCTTTTTCGTCTTTGGCATCGTAGAGAGCTATCTCACGAAGGTACTGGTAGTTGAGGATGCGTCCATCCTGAGTAATGATTGTTTGCATTAAGTATCACATCTCCTTGTTTTCGTGTGTTTAACACTGGTGTTTAATATGGCTTAATTTGATTTCTATGCTATCAGTATTTGATTTTTGCCCTTTCAACGTATAGGCATATTGCCAATAGGCTCAGGCGAACTCTGAGAGCTTTTCAGCTGCGTTAGCGTTGAAGTTTGCAACGCTAATCGAGTTATTCTCCGGTTGAACCATAAAGAGCATATTTTACTTCGCTGTCGAAATAGTTGTCCATTGTTGAAGGTGCATTGAAGATAACTGTTTTCAGATATGCCTTGATATTGTTGACTTTGGTTGTGTTACGATGTAGGCATAGCAGGATGTATTCTATGCAGGAAGAATC
>JAAYBK010000232.1 GCA_012718885.1 Ruminococcus sp.
ACGCTAAGATATCGGAATATGCCAACGGTCTGGGTCTGAATGAGATCGGCCTTGACAGGGACGTTGCTGAGCTTTCCGGCGGACAGAGAGCAAAGGTGCTCCTGGCAAAGGTGCTGCTTGAGAACCCGATGATACTCATTCTCGACGAGCCCACAAACTTCCTCGATGAAAATCACATTGCCTGGCTGACCAATTTCCTTCAGAACTACGAGAACGCCTTTATCCTCGTATCTCACGACATCCCGTTTATGAACAGTGTCATAAACGTTGTCTACCATGTGGAGAATGCCGTTATGACAAGATATACCGGCGATTACGACAACTTCGTCCGGATGTACGAACTCAAAAAGAAGCAGATCGAGCAGGCCTACGAAAAGCAGCAGAAGGAGATCGCTGACCTGGAGGACTTCATCGCCCGCAATAAGGCAAGAGTTGCCACCACCAATATGGCAAAATCCCGCCAGAAAAAGCTGGACAAAATGGACAAGATAACGCTTATGCGTGAAAAGCCCAAGCCTGTGTTCTCATTCAGAAAAGCAAGAACGCCCGGCCGTGTAGTCATAGACTGCAAGGACATAGTCCTCGGATATGACGAACCACTCACAAAACCTGTCTCAGTGCAGGTGGAAAACGGCGAGAAAATAGCTATAAAAGGCGTAAACGGCATAGGCAAATCCACCCTTTTAAAAACGCTGCTGAAGATCATCCCTCCCCTCTCCGGCACAGTTGAACATGATCAGTTCGTTGAGCCGGGATACTTTGAGCAGGAGGAGGAAAGTACCTCTCAGACCGCACTGGAAGTCATATGGAACGAATACCCGTCCATGACAAATGCGGAGGTACGTGCAGCGCTGGCACAGTGCGGACTGACCACCGAACACATCACCTCCCAGATGAGAGTGCTCTCCGGCGGCGAGAACGCCAAGGTAAGGCTTTGCCGCATAATGCTCAGGGAGATAAATCTGCTGGTGCTGGACGAGCCCACGAATCACCTTGATGTAGACGCAAAGGAAGCACTGAAAAAAGCAATAAATGATTATAAGGGAACCGTCCTCATCGTCAGCCACGAACCTGAATTCTACATGGATGTTGCAGATAAGGTATGGAATATAGAGGAATGGTCCACAAAGATAATATGATGTTTCAGGAGCCCTGCCGCTGATTTGCATCGATATAAGAGACATCCACGCCGCACAGGCATGAAGATCGCTCATTCTCTGCGATAATAAGCCATTCATGCAATATAATGCACATAAATCTCCGCATTTATCGGCTTGATTCTGCGGAGCATAAGTGATATAATAAAAGAAAGAATTTCCGGAGCGATTCCGGAAAGGATCATGGAAAGGAAGGATAAGATGCGTCCAAAATATCTGGTCACAGCCCTGCTCTCAGCAGCAATATTCTGCTCATGTACAGGCTGTCAGGAAGGATCTGTCTCATCGTCAGATAACGATGTTCAGGTAGTTACCACTACAACTGCCGCAGAAACGACCGATACTGCATCCGTCACAACAACAGGATCTGAGGAAGCGACCGCTGACAACGATCCCGATACGCCGCAAAACACAAGCACTGCTCCGGAACTGGATATTTCCGTAGTAGCCAACGCCATCCCTGACATTTCGGTATCTTATGAAGACAAGTGTATCCACGAATCAGGCACTGCCAACGGATACAACTTTGAGCTTTTCATCGACCTGAACAAGTGGGACGGCAACACCACTCTCGAACAGATATCTAAGATCTCCCAGCTCTTCTGGGAATGCTACCCCCGTATGTATGACCGTTTCGGAATTATCGCCAAGGCGGACAGGACAGTGACCATCGCCATAGAAAACGAGGACTACTACCCTGCCTACACTCTTGGAAACTGGATACACCTCCATGACCAGCGGCTTCTTGATGAACCCGAAGATTTCGATGTCGTCACACACGAACTCACTCATGTCATCCAGAATGACTGGAACGCCGATGCCTGCGAATTCAGCGAATATATAGAGCGATTTGCAGATTTCTGCCGCTACGAATACGCTTTCCAGGACGGTCTATATAACGACGCTTGCTGGACGCTCTGGGAGGCTGATGAAGAAAACTCCTTAGCCGCCTCAAACAGATTTTTCGTATGGCTTGATTATACATACTCTACCCCGGAAAACGATATTATGCTCAATTTCTTCAGGGTATGCAGCGAAGGCAGATATGCTTCCAACGATTGGGACAAAGCATGGGAAGAGATCTTTGCCGGCTCAGCTCTGGAAGGCAGGCATATATACGATGTCTGGACAGAATTCACCAAGACCGATTTCGCTTATCTCTCAGCAACAAGCTCAGACGGACCGTCAGAGCTGCTGAAGCGCTACGATATACGTGGCAGACTTAAATAGTTCAGGATCACAGCCCGCCTTTACGATCGAAGGACAGCCTGCTATAGCACACATTATGCCCGGCCATATGGCCGGGCATACTTTTTGGGGGATAGCTGGATAAAATGAGCAGAAAATAACTTTTAGTATATTTTTAAACTAATAGAGAAATAATAAAATATGATTCCTGTTAATTTCAGCTATATTACGATGTTTGTTGAATATTTATAAACATTTTTTGTATAAGAAAAATAATAAATCTTTTCAAAAATCATTGACACAGGATGTAAATAAAGTTATAATACAATTAACGGTTTATTAACACTTTACTTTTAACACTGTGTAATAAGCCTTAGAATGCCGTTTTTGCTTTTTAAAAAAATTAATATAATATCTGGAGAGAATTTTCAATTGGAGGAAAGCTATGAGACCGCCTATCAGACCAATAGCAGCGCTCTGTGCCGCAGCAGCCTGCTTTTTCCCAGCAAGCATCATCCGCAACGCCCCAATTTCAGACGCCTATGCTCTCTCTGCGACCGCAGGTTCCGCAGAAGCATTATCTATCCCAGACGACAGTATTAACGTAGACATAAGCAAAATGTCCTCCGGCCACGGAGGAATTTTCCCGGTATCAGGAGATATGTGGGACTCAAAGACCGGCGGACTTGCCGTTACAAATTACAGGCGAGGACCTAAACCGGCAGTTGAACTCCCCTGGATGTCTGCCAGCAAGTCAATGAAGCTGCGAAAGATGTCCATGTTCTTCACGATACAGGTGCCGAACAAGGAGTGTACTAACTCCGTGGACAAGATCCGCGAGGCATTTTCCATACGCCTGAAGTTCCGCACAGAAGGACATATCGACGGAGGCACTACCCTGAACAACAGCAAATTCGATATATCTCTGAATCCCCTGCTCTCGACCTCGAATACCCTAACCTACAACGTAAGGCTGCCCATATCCGTATACGGTGATACCTTCCAGGCCAGCATTGTCTTCAACTACATGGGCAAGGATACCCTGACCGAAGAAAAGGTAACGCTCTCCGCCATAGGGGTTTCAGACGCCCCAGGCGAATACTCTATGTGCAGCGCTAAACTTTCCGGAGGAGAAGGGGTTCACGTAACCATGAACACCGACGGCATCACAAAGGAGGAACAGACCGACTTTATGCGTATGCTCTGCCGCTACGCCAACAGCCTTGCCGATCTCACAAACATACACCACGATGATATATACGTAATGTTCGACGAAAAATATGCCGAATGTTCCTGCTGCGACCACGCAATAATGTCCTACGACTTCTCAACAGCAGTTGTGATGATGCCTGTCGGCTACAATGAATACTGCTTCAAGGACACAGTTAAAAACCGCCAGTTAGACTGGGGACTTATGCACGAGATCTCCCATTGCTACGCGTTTACAGGCTATGAAACAGAATTCGCAAAAGCCTACAATTTCAGCCTTGATGACGTTCATACCAATATCCGTGCTATTACTTCCATGCAGAACTGCATCCAGCTAAGAGCAAACGACATAGTCAAGAACGGTGTTGACTTGGGCAATTATACCACAGCCCTGATAAACGCCAAGCCTGAATGTGACGCAGAAAAAGGATTCTATGACGTTATCAATGCATACGGAAAATATGCTTCGGAAGTCAGAAATGGCTGGGACATCCTTGAGAAGCTGTTCAGCGGCGAATACGAATCCCCATACTTAACCAATGACGTTGTTTACAGCGCCCTCGATGCGATCAATTCCAGCGATAACTACCGCTACGGCTACAACGACGGCGAGCATACGCAGATACTATTCACCAGCGCAGATACATACCGTTTCATAAACAGTATATACTATCTCTGCAAGAATGCCGGAAACGCCAATTACCGTTTCAACAGCTTCATCTGCGATTATATGGGCGCAGACGAATTCTCCGGATTCATAGATGAAAAGACCAACTTCAGTGAGCTTGGCGAAGCGAATATTTCCCATCTTTCCGGAGATGTCAATCTTGACCGCACAACTGATAACTCCGACCAGGAGCGTCTCACAGGTTACATGAACAACACCCAGGGACTTTCTCCCGAAGGTGCATTTAACGCCGATTTCGATAAAAACGGCTATATCGACCAGAACGATTTCATCAGCATATCAGCTGAATAATACAAAAAGCCAAAAAGCCACAGTCCTTCCGATCTTCACATCAGAAGGGCTGTGACTTTATTTTCACCATAATATAAGCCCGGACAGGTCAGACAATACAAAAAACATTTTGTATTGCCGGCATTATCCGGGCGTTTATATTCAAGCTATATGTCACTCATTGATCTGCTCAATGGTCTCCTGAACAGCGTCCTGAGCCTTTTCGAGGTTGTCCTTTGTAGCTATCCTCCTGACTGTTCCTGTCACCTTCTCAAGATTCTCCTTGTTAGCTACCTTCTTCACAACTACAACTGCCCTGTCCAGATTTTCCTTAGTCGCCACCTTTTTTACAACGCCTGTGGCTCTGTCAAGGTTCTCCTTAGTAGCGACCTTCTTTACAACGCCAGCGGCTTTATCCAGATTTTCCTTTGTCGCCACACTTTTTACTGCTCCGGCAGCCTTTTCAAGATTCTCTTTATTGGCCACCTTACGAACAACTACCTTTGCCTTTTCGATATTCCCCTTGGAGGCGGCTTTGGAAACTGCATTGCCGATCTGCTCATCGGGAAGATCTACACCTGTCTTCTTTTCAACAGCTTTTACTGCTGATTTTACTTTTGCTTTGATACCCATAGGAAAATACCTTCTTTCGATCTTGTTATTGCCAGGCACCATCCTGCCTGACATAGTAATTATAGCATATTTTTCTGCAATTTGCAATAGCATCAACAAATTCCTGTAGTAATTTGTTGATGTTTTATTTAGTTATCAGATTTATTTTTTTCGCAGCTATTGATTTCAATTCCGTTTTGTGATATAATATTTAAGTAATTTATGCAGTGGTATCGAAGTGGTCATAACGGACATGACTCGAAACATAGTCGGTTTTGAGCCTGCCGCACTTTGATTTATCCCTGTTCTGCGTGGTTTCAGCCGTGTTCGTATTTGTGTTTCAACTTGGCTGTCTCGCAGTTTTCTCGCAGTTTTATTGTTAAATTAAATACGCAGTGGTATCGAAGTGGTCATAACGGACATGACTCGAAATCATGATGCCCCTTGAGGGACGTGGGTTCGAATCCCACCCACTGCGCCAAATCTTAATTCGGCGTTTGCCGCGTAGTTCCGCCTTTTGCGAGAGGCGGAACTATTTGTTTATTATGACGAATCACCATTTTTCAGCCCTGAAATTCTGCGCTTATTACACCTGAAGTGTATTGAAATCCGCCATTTCTGCGAGAAAGCTGCGAGAAGTCTTTTATTTGTCAGTTTTCAGCGGTTTGAATCACTCAAAACCGCATTTTTTATTATGCAGATTTACCAGTTGTATCAACGGGCGTATCTGAGAGTGCTTTGGCTATCGCCTCTGCGCTCATTTTCTTGCTTTCGCTGTCAACATGGCTGTACACGTTGCTCGTTGTACTTATGTCGCTATGACCGAGCCATTCCTGTATCAGCTTCATCTGTACTCCATTTGCAAGGAGCAGACTGGCACAGCTATGGCGCAGATCATGGAATCGTATCTTACGCAGACCGTTCTGCCTGAGCACTATCGGGAAGTGGTCTGATACATAGTTGGGACGTATCAGCTCTCCCACAGCGTCCACGCAGATGTAGTCCTCGTATTTTTTACAGTACCCTCTGCCGAAGGCTTTCTTCATTTCACCCTGATGCTCACGCTCGGCAATGAGAGCCTGCTCGACTACAGGTATAAGCGGAAGCGTTCTGTATGACGATTTCGTTTTCATAACATCGTAGCCTGCAACTCCGTCCTCGTCCTGCAATACTTTGTGCTTTATGCTTATGGTTTTGCCGACGAAGTCCACCGCCGACCATTTCAGTCCGATGACCTCACTGCGGCGCAGTCCGTAGTAGGCAGCTATAATGATGACGATATGCAGCGGATCGTTCTTTGTGCAGTCGATGAGCTGCTTTATTTCCTCGGCGTTATAGTAGCTGCCGATGAACTGTACCGACTTCGGGCGGTCAGCCTGATCCACAGGATTTGTCGGAATGATGCGTCGCTTCATGGCAGACTTGAATGCAAGGTGCAGGAGCGAATGGTGCCGCTGACAGGAAGTACCTTTCATACCTCTGCCGCGGAGATAAGCGTAGTACTCGTTTATCTCGTCGCCTGTGATCTCCTTGACCTTGATCTTCATCTGTTTGAAGAACGGTATCATGTGTACGTCCATGTAGCGTTTATAGCTTGTGTACGTTGATTTTGTGATGTTGCCCTTGTAGGACTCCAGCCACTCCGCAAGGTAGTCCTCCACTCGCATATCAGCTATGCGGTTGCGCTCTCTGTCGGCTCTCGACATACCTTCGTGCAGGTACTGGTCGCCGAGAATGTACTGCTCCAGCACCTCGTTCATGCGGTGGTTGGCTTCAGTCTTTGTGCCTTTCTTGGCTTCGAGGTCGAGGGTGCGCCACTTCTCGTGGCGCTTACCATCGGCGTCATACAGGTTTATTACGGCGTACCATCTGCCGTGCTTCTCGGCTAAATGTCCCGTTATTCTTTTCATTAGCATCCTCCTCTCGTTTCCCATTTCGTTCCTAACCGTGACTTTCGTCACGACGACTATACCACATATCTCTCGAAAAATCCATACCTTTCACCTCATTTCGGCAGAAGCACCAAATAGTTTCTCTCATTTCGGCAGAAGTCAACAAGAGCCGGCTTCGGTACTATAATTTTCTTTCCCAGCTTAATTGCTGAGATCTTTCCATTTTTCACGAGCTCGTATGCCTGATTCTTTCCAATGCGGAGCAGCTTGGCTGCCTCGGGAACCGTCAGAACGTCTGGCTCGTTTCTGAACATTTCTGTATATCTCATTCGTTCCTCCTGTAATTCTTTCGCTTATGTTTCCTATGTGAACTGCGTTATTCATATTGCATTTCTCCTTTAATATAATTTTGAAGGGAGCGGTGGTTTGCCGCTCCCTTTGATAGAAAAATGGGTACGGTGATTTGCCGTACCCTTGATGATTGTCAAGGGTATAGTGCTTCACGATACCCTTACTGTAAAGGGTGTAACATTTCGGTTCTGTTGACAAACTGGTATTTTTTGCAATAAAAAACAGTCCGAATAGCTTTCGGACTGAAATAATAACTGAATATTGATTTAAAAATAATATCTCTACCAGCCTTTTTAAGTTTAAAGCGCACGCCGATAAAAGGCATTGCTCGGTAACTCGTTCAATGCCCTTCTTTCGAGTGCGTCTTATATTATGCCGCTCTTTTTGATGAGAGAAATTTCCCTCGCACCATATTTTTCGTAGCCGCATAGCTTCATAGTACTCAGGCGTTCCGGCATGTTGCATTTGTTTTTCTTTGGCTTCTTCATGAAGATGACGTTCAATCCGTCTTCCAATTTTCGACTTACCTATACATTTTTCCTTGTGCGGACAGTTTTGACACTCTGATTTTTTGGCAGCATAACGTTTTACACCTTTACCTTTGCAATAAGACGAATACTTTAGTATTCTTCCTGTGGGGCAAAGATAACAATCATTGTCAGTATCATATATGAAATTATTTGGCGAGTATTCTTCGGTATAATTACAGTTAGGAATAGGCTTCTCTCGTTGCGGTATATATGCTGCAATACCTTTTTTTATCATTGCATCATATATTTCTCGACTGTCATATCCGCCATCTGCACAGATTGCATCAGGTTTGAAACCAAATTTTTCAATTTGATACTCGATTCGCTTAACGTGAGGAACAGAATCCTTGATATTTCCAGCAGTAACATAAACATCTGTTATCATCCCATGCTTTGAATCACAGGTCTGATGATCAAGATAGTGAAATCCTGTTGGCTTACCCGGACGCTTCATCAATCCGCATTCAGGATCTGTAATGCTTTTTGTTATCTCTTTAGTTTTAGTAGTGTCGTATTCAATAGGCTCTTTAATAAGACCAAGTTCATATGCCTCACGGTCAAGCTTCTGCATATATTCAGTTGGAGTATCAGGCACTTCAATAATCTCACGAAGATCATTACGTGCATTCGCTCTGATATGTGTTGAGTCGGTCAGAAGGAGCTTTCCGTCAATAAGACCAACCTCGATACATTTACAAACAATCTCATCAAAGACATCTCTGAAGATCGTTGTGCCGTCAAATTTTCTGCGACGGAGCTGTGAGATAGTTGAGTGGTCTGGAACACGTTCATCAAAATCAATTCCTAAGAACCAACGGTAAGCGATATTAACAGTGATCTCCTGTTCAAGTTTACGCTCAGAATCAATGCCATAGATATATCCAATTAAAAGTATTTTTATCATTACAACAGGATCGATTGAAGGTCTTCCTGTATTTGAATACAGATCAGCGACCTTGTCATAAATGAAATCAAAATCTATAAGTCTATCCAGATCACGGAGAAAATGCTCCTGCGGCATTAGTTCTTCAAGTGTCACAAATGACATTTTCATTTGCTTGCTTTCGACTCTTTTTAACATCGCTGCTACCTCACTTTCGATACTCTTATTATACCATATTCAGTACTCTATGTCGAGAGTTTGTCAACAGCACCGTTTCGTTACTCCATGGTCTGACCGAACGAATCGTTCTGTCAGCTCATACCTTCCGTTATGGATGATATGCAGGTGCTGTACGGTGAACGTTTCGTTCAGCGTCATCTGAAAGGGGTGTCCGTTTCGGTCACCCCTTTGCTGAGCCTGCGTTTTGCCGACTCAGGTACATGAGGTGGCGGTTCACCATCTCATATCCATGACGGGATATTTCATCCCGTCATACCGAATTTCCATTATGGGAACTCGCTCCTGAGCTGAGACTGATTGCAGTCCTGTTTCAGGACTTCATCTCTCAGATACCGTTATGGTAGTCGAGCCCCGAATAGTAACTCACGGGCGTTGTACTCCTGAGTCAGATGACTCCCTGTATCAGGGAGACATTGATTATCCCATATGCATACCGAGCTCTTCCTTTTTCCTGAGCTCCTTTGCAAGAGCCTTTAGGTCAACGTGTTCCCGAGCGTACTCAGTATCGTCGACAGGCTCGTCTTCAATCACCGAAGCCAAAGCAGCAATGCCACCGACGATATCAGGTGCAGAAACTCTATCAGCACCACCAGTCGAAGCAGTCTGAAGCCGCGTTTCCTGTTCTGCTCGTCGGAGCATTTCAGTTGTGATAAGGTCTTCTCGTTCAGCCTCCCAGCCTGTGAGACGAGCTCCTTCGCCGTCTGATCCAGCTTCGATACCTCTGCCGTCACGTTTTGTGACGTCCGCTCCTGTATCTCCTTCCCCTGTTCCAGCAACCGATCGTATATCGTCTGCTGATTTTTCAGGTACAGTTTCATTTGTGCATATGTCATGGTCACATCTGTTTGAGCCTTGACATCGAACAGCGTATCTGTCAGAAGTTTCAGCTGTGATATCAGCGCAAGCCAATTGTTTTCCTGAACGCAGACCATAGTTGGTATGTCCTGTGCTTCCTCCATATTCTGTTTGGAAGCTTCTTTCATTTCTTCGTATTTTGAACTCATATTCCATATTCTCCTTCCTGTATTTTGCTTCATGAAGCTTGTTATCACGGCACTTTCTTCCGTTGGGACAAGTGTACGTGATGTACTTGCGGCTGTCTTCCCACTTAACATCATAGCCGTACTGCTTCATGTAGAAGCAGAATTGTTTCTTGGACTTTGATCTTTTCATGACCGCATCAATGGTATTGACGAGAGCCATTTTCCAACTCTCACCTCGCATCGCAACACGATACTCGCCATTAGTAACGCCGTTGCTCTGCTTGTGAAGCTCAGGTTTGTTGAGCGTTGTCACTCCGTACTTCTGACAAATCTCATCGCTGAGCTGCCGTAAGTCTTGCAGTGTGAACTTGTTCGAGTGGTACTTCAAACCTGTCTCAGCGTTGACTGCATTGAGTACAAAGTGCGAGTGTATGTGGTCAGCGTCGGTGTGAGTCGCCACCACAACTTCATGTCCTTTGAATGCACGCTCTGCGAACTCAACTGCTATCTTATGAGCAAGCTCGGGAGCAATACTGTAGCCGCTTGGGTGCGACTGGACGAAGTGATAATACTTTATGCCGTCAGTCTTGCCGTACATCTCACGAGTATTTTTGAACTCTTGATAGGCTGTGGGCAGCGAACAGTTGAGAGCCGTCACATATTTTTTGCCCTCGGTCTTGTCCTCACGGCAGATGTAGTCGAGGCTTTTCTTTCCGCCGCCACCGCCTTTCGTACTTATCGCTGTGACCGTCGCCATCACTTCACCTCCCGAAGGAGCTGACCTATCAGCTCAGTGACCTTTCTGTGCTCATCGAGTAGCGGCTGGAAGTTCACGGCTGTCAGCCTGTCCATGTTTGCAAGTGTAGCTATCTGATTTATGTTTCGTCCGATAGCTTTCTGCTGCCTGACTATTTCGTCAACGCCGTTAGCGACAACGATTTTCTTGCCAAGAGCGCAGCGGATTACGAAGTCATTGAGCTTCAAGCCGTGCTTATCGGCAAGTCCATGTATACGTCTGCTTTCTTCCTCTGTACAGCGTATCGCTATGGTCGTGTTTCGTTTTCTCATGTTATCTACCGCCTTCTTCTTATGCCAATAAAAGTGGGTTCGGGCTTCCGCCCGACAAGCAAGGCGGCAGGCGGAATGCCAGCTGCTATGCTTGCCTTCCCAGAAGGGAAGATTTTTGTCACCACCGCCACTTTTCTCCTCTGCGAATAATTCCGTAACGATTCGTTACTGTTTTATCCGCCACACTCGCTCCACGTTGCGTGACAATCGCTTCTGTGGGTGCAGGTGGTGTACCTGCCCGTTTTCGGTATCGGTGGCAAAAACGGCGCGTTTTGTGCGTTATTTTACCGTCACCCGAGAGCGTTATACCGTCACCCTGAACTGCAAATGCCGTCACCCTCATTTTTACCGTCACCCGCCTCAAACAAAGGTAAATAGACGTTTTCTGAACTTCGGGTGCCGGCATGGTCAGCAATTTCTACCCACAGCAGGCTTCCGTTTTTACTGTCACCCGACTGGTCGTAAATCAGCTCCAGTATTCGCGCTCCGTGACTTCTTCGAGCTGTGAATAGCACTCCGTATGTTTTGAGCTCATTCGTGTGCTGAACAAGATTTCTCGTCATCCAGTTCGGTGCATACTCACGTCCGAAGTGTTTATACATCAGCTTGCATAGCTCCGTCGCCGAACCCGTGAAACGTTTCTCATCGACCATCAAGTCATGTATAGCGAAAGAGAAAAGGTCTGGCTGACGCTCAGGCACATCGTCAACTACATTCCACCTGTGATTATTGAACTCCAAGCACAGCTCCATGTGTTCAATATCACGACCAGCGCAATGCAGTTTTGCTTTACCGCTGCCGCGACGCTCTTCGATCATCACCATGATACCGTCGACACTGCCTATGATTCCAGTCGAGCCTGAAACCATATTGAACGGATCGCTGTCATAGCACTTGCGCGTATGATGTACGACAAGTATTGCAACTTTCAGCTTGTCCGCGAGCGCTTTCAGCACTGAGAGTTCTTTGTAGTCAGAGCCGTAATTGACATCGGTACTGCAACGAACCTTTTGCAGTGTGTCGATGACAATAACTTTCAGATTTGGAAGCTCATGTTTGCTTTTTTCAAGTTCTTCTTCCAGACCGTTGCCAATAGATTTCGCTTCGATTGCGAAGTTGAGATTCTCACACGGTTCGTCTGTGAGTTCATATATCCTGTTCTGTAAGCGCAGCAGGTTGTCCTCGAGACTCAGATACAATACCTGACCTGTATTCGTATCGTGCTTGAGAAACTGCTCGCCGTTAGCGACTGACATACACAAGTCCAATGCTAACCACGACTTGCCTTTTTTTGGAGCGCCTGCGAGGATATACAGTCCAGGGTACATCATTTTGTAGATGATGTACTCCTGTTTTTCCAGCGGTGTTGTCATAATGTACTCGCTGTTGTAGATCGTTAATTCGTTACCTATAAAACCATCTCCTTTCTTTGATGTAGGAACAACAAAAATCGCCGTAGCTGAATCAACAACTGCGGCGTTCATGTCCCTCTAATATATATTATGGGAACTTTATCTCCGTTTGCATAAAATGTGGAGACATTAATTTTTCGTTTTCGGAGACATTTTTTCTGACAGATATTTCGAGAAATGAAGTTTTATAACATTTCTATAATGTCAGAAAAGAAATTTTGTTCGTTTTAACTATTGCAAGCAGAGTGTATGTGTGATATAATATATAAAACGTTTGTTCTCTATATAGCTGGAGGTGTACCATGGAAGGATATATCGATGTTTATGTTAAAGACGATCATATTGAAGTAATGGGTGAAGAGTTCCTGCTTGGAGAGCTTACTGTTGACCTTTTGAATATTGATGATAATGTTCTCAAGCAGATGGGAAAAGAGCTGGTCAATCTCGAACGCCTCGCAGGGATATGTCGTGAAAAGCATATTTTCTACAGAAAGAAACTAAACGTTGATGAGCAGCGTAAGTTTGAGATAGCTCTGGATGAAATTATAAAATTTCCCACATATGAGGAATGGGTAGAGATACACAAGTCTGTGTGCCTAATTAATGATTTGTTCCGTACCACAAAGGTCGGTAACCTTTTGTGGGTACCGATTAATCCAAATTTCACTGATATATTAAAGGGCGTACCGTGTGATTCTTTAAGATATCGAATGGGTTGGATACAATATATGGAAGAGCTTGACCTGACAATGGGTTTTGTTGAGGACGCGTTCGCTTTTGTAAGAACAATTCGTAACTTTACGATTTGCATTATTCCCGGATTAAAGAAATATGACGCCAGTCATCTTGCAGGAGCTTATGGAATTCTTATGTACGATGAAAGATGCAAGTGCATGGTCGCAAGTGAAAATGATTCTGATAAAATGACATACACCGACAAAGATTTTATGATACTGCAGTATCTTCCTATGCCAAAGAAAAATGGAAAAGGATTCGTTATTGCCGAATACTTCCGAATGGATAATTTACAGGCGTTAGTGAAAACAGATCTGCTCCGAGGCCTTATGAAGGGACATTATCCGCGACGCTGTGAGAACTGCGGAAGGTACTTCCTTATGACGAAGGGTTACCGAACCAGATTTTGTGATATGTCGTCGCCTGAAAATCCAAAGCGGACCTGTAATCAGATGGCGTATGCAAAGAAAAAGGTCAAGGAAGAGAATTCAGACAATCCCAAATATCAAAGTTATCGCCGCTGTATCAAGCGTATCGAAAAAGCCTGTCAGAGATGTACAATTACCGAAGAACAAAAGGAGCTTCTGCTGTCAAAAGCAGAGGAGTTATACACAGAAGCGATGATGTCTCCCGAGTACAGCAACGAGGAATTTGAGACTATGCTTCAATCGAAGAATTTGTATAAGCGCTGCGGCATTGACATACCGCGCCGCAAGGGCAGACCGAAAAAGGAGGAGGATAATGACTAACGAGGAACTGGTAAAACAGTTTTATGACGGCGATAAATATGCACTCCATACTCTCTATGAACAGAACACCAGCTTTATACATGACACAGTTAACGCCATTGTTAAGCGATACCGTTCTTTCATATACTCCCGTGATACTCTGGACGATCTCTTTCAGATAGCGTCGCTTGAGATTATTGAGAGACTTTCAAGAAAGGAATATGATCCCGATATCAGTACAGTCCTGACCTACGTTAAGCCGTATATCGTAGAAAAAGTCACAGATTACATTGTTATATCAAGCTCTGTATGCAATATATCGAGGAAGAGCTTCAGTCTCATACACGAATGCAAACAGTTGTACAGGGAAGGCAAGTTCATTTCAGATATTGCCGATGAACTCGGTATAAGCAAGAAACTTGTGTGGAAATGCCTGCTGCATTCATTCAGATATACAGCTATCGTTTACGGTGACGATGACGACAACGAATCTGGCACAATTTCCGAGAGCAAGCTCGGCGTTAATGATCTTCACCCTGACAACGATGTCTACGTCAAGCTGTGCTGCGAATATATGAGACCATTATTCGAGGTGCTGTCGACGAAGGAGCGTGAGATACTTTTCAGATGTTATGGCGTTTATGATTACGAAGAGATGTACGCAGATGAAATCGGTGATCTGATGCTTATGACACGCGGCGCTATTGAAAAGTCCGTGAGAGCTTCTCTTGACAAGCTGAAAAAGGAGTATTATAAAGGCAGCAAGCTCTTCTACTGGCGGAACGCTAACTGGGGATTTAAGGATAGATTTGTGATGTATGATAATGAAAAATAAGGAAATGCCGCCTTTTTATATGGCGGCATTGATTTTATCTCAGCATTACAACCAAGCCGCAACAACATTAATAACAAAAAACTATTGATTAAGTTAGCTGTATGTGTTATAATGAAATAAAAACCGACTATTTAATTTTGATGAAGGTGTATCATAATGAATAAAATTGAACATATTTTTAAATATGAACTTATAAATGCATACCTAGGCAGATTATCAGAGGATACAATTCCTGATTTCAATAAAAAGTGGGAGATAATAAAAAAATGGCGTAAATCATGTATTGACGGCGATTTGACTTCTACAAAGGAAACTTCAGTCCAAGGAGTCTTCCTATCTGAAGTTTTTGGAACTGTTCTTGGATACTCAACTTTTGTTGATGGTGGAACATATAATCAAATACCGGAATTCAATTCAACTCTTGATGGCAGTGAGGCTGATGGCGCACTTGGATATTTTAATAGCTCTGTAAAACTTCGTGATATCAGAGTTGCAATAGAGTTAAAAGGTGCAACTATTTCTCTTGACAAAAAACAGAATAGAAGCAGTCATCTTACACCTGTCGAACAAGGTATGAGCTATGCACATAAAAACGGAAGTAAATGTGGCTGGGTTATTATATCAAATTTTGTTGAAACAAGGCTATATAAAAGCAACAGTTCTTTGGAATATGAATCTTTTGATCTAACAAAAATGGACAGCAAAGTTGAATTTATCAGATTCTATTATATGCTGTGTAAAGATAACCTTATCAGCGAGCATGATAAATCTATCATGGATAAGCTTTATCAGGAGAATGAAGAAATTGGAATAAGCATATCTAATAAGTTTTATTGTGAATATAAAGAGATACGAAATGATCTTTTCAAGCATTTAAAAGAATACAATCCTGATAAGAATGAAATACTTCTTTTTACAAAATCACAGAAAATAATGGATAGATTTACTTTCATATGCTTCTGTGAGGATTGTGGTCTCTTATCCAGAAGATAATTGGTCTTGAGACTTGCTTCATTGGTATGGCAAGAGAAGCTGTATTTGACTGTATGGTATATGTGTATAATTTGTAAGCATATAGGATACACAGTATTGTTACTGTGTATCCTTTTTTTGTAATAAAAGCCGCAGATAATAGCCTTTTGCACAAATGTCTGTACATATAGTATAAAACGACCAAAAAAATATTTTCAGGAAAGAAAAAAGTGGTATAATAGAATATAATTGCTGTATTATTGCAATTTTATTTTTATTATGGAGGATGGTGTTAAATGGATCTTAAAAACAGTATAAGGAACAGGAAGACTGTTTCTGTGTTTCTCAGCGCAGTGCTCGGGGTGAATACCTGCGCTATGATAAATGTGAGCACACACGGCTCTGTTGCTCCTGATCCAAAGGAGCTCCGGGGTGATATGGTCAGCAAGGCAGCAGCTTATCTTGACACAAGAAAAGCATCAGACAACAGCTACGGTGACAGCAGAACGGTCAACGACACAGCCTATGCTCTTAAAGCCTACCGTAAGGCAGATAAAAGCGGACATGATGACAGCCTGCAGTGGCTGGCAGGGAAGGTATCATTCAGCAATACAGATATGACAGCAAGACTTGCTGCGGCATCAGGAAAGCAGGAGTACCTCAGTCAGCTTGAGGCAAAGCAGAATCAGGACGGCGGTTTCGGATTATATCCGGATTATTCCAGCGATGTTCTTGATTCAGCACTGGTCCTCGGAGCATTGAACGAGACCGGCTACAGCGGAAGCGATATATCCGGAACAGGCATATGCTCATACTTGTTCAGCAATGTCAATGCTGACGGCGGATATTCCTATGCGGAGAACAATGCCAGCGATCCTGAGCTGACAGCAATGGTGGTATACAACGCAGGAAAGTTCCTCAGTGCCGGAAGTATGGATATGTCAGCCCTTGAAGCATCTGTCAGCTATCTGGAAAACAATATAAGCGACAGCTATACAGATTCCGAAATAGACAAGACTATATGCAAATATCTTGCATATCTGGCAACAGGCGAGAAGTTCGATGCTGCTTCAGTTGTCAGCGAGCTCAGCAAGGCAGAAAGAAATGACGGAAGCTTTGCAGGGAATGTACGTACAACATCTCTTGCAATAGAACTGCTTTCCGGACTTGACCTTGAGAATTCAGTGAATGTGACCTCATTCAGCACTTCTCTCAGTGCAACAGAGAGCAAGGCAGGAAGTGCAGTACCTATAAAGGCAGTGACGAATATAGGCTACAGGAGCAATTATGACGCAGAGCTTGACCTGAGATTCACTGTATACAGCGACGGCAGTCCCATATATGAGAATGTCAGCAAGATATCTCTCCCTGAGAGCGGTTCGTCAGCAGAGGCAGAAGCCGGAGAGTTCAGGATAAATGAGCCCGGCAAGGAAGTATATGCGGTCGCAGAGCTCCTCAAGGGCGATGTTATAGTAAAGTCCCAGCGCATAAATATCACAGTATCCGAGGATAAAGCGGTATACTCCACAGAGATAAGCCGCCTTACAGTAAACACTGATAAGTATTCTGCATTTACCGGTACTGACGGGGAAGTGAACGCATCGGCAGATCTTCTCTATGCAACAAATGTTGAGTGCAATGCAGAGATAAGGACAAGAGTTCTGAAGGACGGAAAGGAAGTTGCTTCAAGAACGGATAAGGTGACACTTTTACCCGAGAAGAATTCCCTGTCAACAGAGCCTCTCACCTTCAATGCGGATACAACAGCTCCCGGAAAGTATACTATCGAATCCGTATGTATCCATAACGGAAAAGAAGCTGCAAAGGGCGAGGCGGAGTTCGATGTTCTGGAGGCTCCTGTTATCGCTGAAACACCGGAGGACGGAACAGCAGATCAGTTTGAGGTCACATGGTTCGGCCCCATACTCAGCGAATACTATGTCTATGCCGGAAGCGAGAAGCTGATAACTGCCGGAGCAGAGATAAACTACTACTCTAACGGCTCTTTCAAGGGAAAGACAGAGCTTGCAGTATACAAAGGCGATGAGCTTATAACAGAGACAAGCTTTGATGTTGAGCTTGAAAAGGGTGTGCCCACATATTTTGACAGCAAGGCTAAGTTCCCGGTATATAAGAATGAGGATCAGCTTTCCTTCAACGTAAAGGATGCGGGAGAATATGTGGTTGCCGGCAAGCTTTATGACAGCGAGGGCAATCTCATCAAGGAAGGCAAGCGCAGTCTGTATGTAGTTGAAAA
>JAAYBK010000233.1 GCA_012718885.1 Ruminococcus sp.
CCCTCTGTCACTGCGTGACATCTCCCCGCACTGCGGGGAGTCACCCTCAAACTCCCTTCCTAAAACTTTCAGTTTTAAATTTTCCCCCAGATAGGGCGCAACCCATGTAATTACTACATGGGCTTTTTTATTATCCTGCGCCCTATCTGGGGGAAAAATAAGATTAAAAGTCTTTGGAAAGGGGGGCGGGGAAGAATCTTTCCTCAGAAAGGTTTTCCCCGAGTAGCTGGCATATACTGCTATATGAATATCACACATAAGGAGACCGGGATTTTTTGACAAGATCGGTATTCTGTGTTAGAATTATAGAAAAGGACGGTGTTGCATATGAATAAGAAAGTCATGATCGCTATAGCACTGATCGGTACAGTAGCTTGTCTGCTGTCAGCATTTTTTGCCGCATACAGAGGCAGGATATTCACAGCCACAGCTGCTTTTATTGCAGGATTTTTCTGCCTTGGCTGTACGGCAAAGATAATCAGGAACGGAACTTTCTTTTAAGCGGCTTTCAAAAAGTGATAAGCATTTTAGGACTTGCTTTTTTTACGTGATAGTGCTATAATATTATGCGAAAAAAATGAAGAAAGAAAGTGTTATTAATGGACAGGATAGCATTTTTCAGAGATCTTGCTATCATAATCGTGTCTGCAAAGATATGCGGACTTATCGCACAGAAACTAAGAGCCCCCCAGGTCGTGGGAGAGATACTTGCCGGACTTGTTATCGGACCTGCCTGCTTTAACTTTGTGGGCAATTCTGATTACCTGTCGCTGCTTGCGGAGATAGGCGTAGTAATGCTGATGTTCGGGGCAGGACTTGAAACGAATCTGAAGGATCTGATGAAGACCGGCCCCAAGGCTCTGATAATAGCCTGTGTTGGAGTGTTCGTTCCGCTGATCGGAGGAACGCTGCTGTATAGTTGTTTCTACGGCTTCCATAATGTAGGGACGGAAGAGTTCTATCGGGCGGTATTCATAGGAACGATAATGACGGCCACATCTGTAGGAATAACCGTACAGACCCTGAAGGAGCTGGGCAGGCTGAAAGGCACTATCGGAACGCTGATAATGAGCTCGGCCATAATCGATGACATAATCGGTATCATTGTTCTCACCTTCGTTATCGGCTTCAAGAATCCTGATTCAAAGCCTATGGATGTAGTTGTCCATACCGGACTGTTTATTGTATTCAGCTTTGGTATAGGCTTCCTGATGTACTACATCTTCAAATTCATAGACAAGAAGCATCCGCATCAGCGAAGGATACCGATACTGGGACTTGCACTGTGTATGTTCCTTGCATTTGCGGCTGAGGAGTATTTCGGCATTGCTGATATCACCGGAGCATATGTTGCAGGACTTATCCTTTGCAGCCTGAAGGATTCCGAGTATATCGCCCGTAAGGTGGACATAAACTCATATATGATCTTCGGACCGGTATTCTTTGCAAGTATCGGACTGAATACCACATTTGACGGATTTACATCTGAGCTGCTTTTATTCTCGCTGGGATTTGTGCTTGTAGCTCTCCTCACAAAGGTGATAGGCTGCGGACTTACAGCGAAGATAATGAAATATAACATAAAGGACAGCCTGAAAGTCGGCGTAGGAATGATGACAAGAGGAGAAGTTGCTCTTATCGTAGCCAAGAAGGGATTGTCAGTGGATATGCTTGACCCGGAGTATTTTGCCTCGGTAATTCTCCTGATAATCGTCTCATCAATATCAACGCCTATCATTCTGAAGCTGCTTTATAAGGGAGAAGAACACGAAACTGAACAGGCAGCCCCTGCCGTTCAGAATGGCTGACAAGGATTCGGAGGAAAAACAATGAAATACGGTATAGTACTTGAAGGCGGCGCAATGCGAGGGCTGTTCACAGCCGGAGCGACTGACGTTCTCATGGAGGAGGGGATAACCTTTGACGGAGGAGTCGGAGTGTCTGCCGGAGCAGCATTCGGATGCAACATAAAATCAGAACAGCCGGGAAGAGCAGTAAGATATAACCTTCGCTTCTGTAATGACAAGAGGTATTGCAGCAAGCGCTCACTCATAAGAACCGGCGACCTTTTCAATGCGGATTTCTGCTATCACACCGTCCCGGAGAAGCTTGACCTGTTTGATTTCAGAAAATATGAAGAGTCAACTATGGAGTTTTACATCGTTTGTACTGATGTATTGACAGGAAAGCCTGTATACCACAGAAGTACAAGAATGGACGGCAGCGGACTTGAATGGCTGAGGGCATCTGCGTCACTGCCTCTTGTATCAAGGATAGTTGAAGCGGACGGCAGAAAGCTGCTTGACGGCGGTATATCGGATTCTATCCCACTCAGGTTCATGGAATCTGTGGGATATGAAAGAAATCTGGTCATACTGACACGGCCAAGGGATTACCGCAAGAAAAAGACCGGCGCACTGCCGCTGGTGAAGATATCCATGAGGAAGTATCCGGAGCTGATAAAAGCAGTAGCCCACAGACATGAGATGTATAACGCCGAGCTGGACTATGTCAGAAGAGCTGAATCAGAGGGCAGAGCCTATGTCTTGGCGCCGGAGGAAAATCTGCCGGTAAAGCGTGTGGAGCACGATCCGGAAAAGCTGCTTGAGGCCTACAGAATGGGAAGAATGGCGGCAAAGGAACACCTTGCGGAGATAAAGACGTTTCTCGGCATAGAATAAATGCCGGAGATTTTTAGGAATTCGGGCGCACAATGTGCGCCCTTACATTTTATCACCATGTCAACATATTTTGTATGGGTATTGCTATGTCATCCGGCAGGGGGTGAGAAGGCTTTTCACATACCTATCACATTGTTTTCAGCTTATGCTGATGTAAGGTGTTGACAAATGTGGTATAATAAATAATATGTGTTTAATGATGAAGGGAACGAGGTATAAATAACTGATGAAAAACGGAATTGTCGAAACAGAAACGGTGAGACAGATAAAGCGGATACGTGCTGACATTGACACAGGTCTCACCTCCGAGCAGGTTGCTCAGCGTAAAGAGGAGGGCATGGACAACAAGCCTGTGGAATCTCCGTCCAAGACCACGAAGGAGATCATCACAGACAACGTATTCACATACTTCAATATGCTGTTTGCGGTTTTATCCGCATTGCTGATAGCGGTCGGATCCTACAGGGACCTGACCTTCATGCCTATAATCATAGCAAATACCCTCATAGGTATCATACAGGAGCTCCGTTCCAAGGCAGTTCTTGATAAACTGACCATGCTAAATGCGCCGGTCACAACTGTTATAAGAGACGGCAAGGAGATAACGGTCAAATCCAAGGAGCTGGTGCTTGACGATATAGCAGTCTTCCGTGCCGGAAACCAGATAAGTGCGGATGCAGTAGTCGTCGGCGGCCACGTATCCGTAAACGAATCACTCCTTACAGGAGAATCTGACGAGATAACCAAGAAAAACGGCGACAAGCTCATGTCTGGAAGCTACATCGTGTCCGGTTCATGTAAGGCAAGGCTGGAAAAGGTGGGAAGAGCCTCCTATATCTCGCAGCTAACTCTCCAGGCCAAAAAGACCAAGAAGGGCGAGCAGTCAGAAATGATACGCTCCCTGAACAGGATAGTAAAATGCGCCGGAGTAATAATCATCCCTATAGGAATATTCATGTTCATACAGCAGTACGCCCTGAATGAGGATATAAAGTCCAGCATACAGTCAATGGTGGCCTCAGTAATAGGAATGATACCGGAGGGCTTGTTCCTGATAGCCAGTGCGACCCTTGCAGTCAGCGCCATGAGGCTTGCCCTTGAAAAGGTACTTGTCCACGACATGAAGTGCATAGAAGCACTGGCGAGAGTAAATGTGCTCTGTGTTGACAAGACAGGTACAATAACCGAGAATACAATGGCGGTCTCCTCTGTTATACCGGTTGCGCCGGATGTGCCTGAGGAGGAGATAAACGGCATTCTCAGCGATTTTGCAGCAGCTCAGGCGGCAGACAATGTGACCATGAGGGCGATAAAGAACAAGTTCATGCGGCCGGCCGGAAAGCAGGCCATTGGCCACACCGGATTCTCCTCAGAGTTCAAATACAGCAGCGTTACCTTCAACGATGGCTCATATGTACTTGGAGCGCCGGACTTTATACTGGGAGATAATTTCGCCCGATATGCAGATATAATCGAGAGCAACGGCAGAAAGGGCTACCGAGTCCTCGCATTCGGCCGCTATTTCGGCAGACCTGACGGAAAGGCTCTTGAACGTGACGTAGAGCCGATATGCTTTGTGATACTGTCCAATCCTATCCGAAAGGACGCACCGGATACATTCAGGTACTTTGCAGAGCAGGGCGTTGATATCAAGGTAATATCCGGTGATAACCCTGTTACTGTATCAGAGGTAGCAAAGCAGGCCGGTATACGGCACGCTGCGGACTATGTGGACGCTTCGACGCTCACTACCGACGAGGCTATAAATGACGCAGTAATGAGCTATACAGTATTCGGAAGAGTGACTCCGGATCAGAAGAGAAAATTCATCAAGGCATTGAAGAAGAACGGCAAGACAGTTGCCATGACCGGAGACGGAGTAAATGATGTGCTTGCTCTAAAGGATGCAGACTGTTCTGTTGCAATGGCATCCGGAAGCGATGCTGCCTGTCAGGCCGCACAGCTTGTACTGCTTGAATCGGATTTCTCAAAAATGCCGGATGTAGTGCTTGAAGGCCGTAAGGTCGTAAACAATCTTGAGCGTTCGGGAAGCCTGTTCCTCGTAAAGAATATATTCTCGCTCATACTGTCCGTACTGACCATATGCGTAGGTATATCTTATCCGCTGAAACCCTCGCAGATATCACTCATAAGTCTTTTCACAATAGGAATCCCGGCACTCGTGCTCTCACAGATGCCCAACAAGGAGCTTATCAAGGGTAAGTTCATAACGAATATCCTGCTGAAAGCGCTTCCGGCTGGTATAACGGATACTATAATCGTTGCGGCGATGATGTATTTCGGAAACATATTCGGTGTGAGCCAGACCGATATCGCCACAGCCTCCACGATTCTGCTGAGTATTGTCGGACTGATGATCGTGTTTGAGATAAGCAAGCCGATGGATGTCTATAAAATGGGATTGTGGATAATATGCGCTATAGGACTTGTGTTCTGTATGGTATTTGTCAGCAGCTTCTTTGATATCACAAAAATGTCGCCAAGATGCGTGCTGCTCTGTATCAACTTCTCTATCGTTGCAGAGCCTTGCATGAGGTATCTTACTATGGGTATGAAGCAGGTGCAGAAATTCTTCATCCGCTCTGATGATAACCAAAAAGAAAAGTCTGCCGCATAAGTGCGTTGCTTATATAGCGGTTATATGTTAGTTACTCGGGGAAAACCTTTCTGAGGAAAGGTTCTTCCCCGCCCCCCTTTCCAAAGACTTTTAATCTTAATTTTCCCCCAGATAGGGCGCAGGATAATAAAAAAGCCCATGTAGTAATTACATGGGGTGCGCCCTATCTGGGGGAAAATTTAAAACTGAAAGTTTTAGGAAGGGAGTTTGAGGGTGACTCCCCGCAGTGCGGGGAGATGTCACGCAGTGACAGAGGGGACCGCCTCTGTCAGAGGAACCCTTTTTCAAAAGGGTTTC
>JAAYBK010000234.1 GCA_012718885.1 Ruminococcus sp.
CAAGTATGAGATCCCAGTTTACTACAGAGACGAAATTATCAAGGACGTTGAAGGCTATGATATTACCGTAGATGTTTACATCGGTGTTAAGGGTGACGCTGACCTCAGCAACGAGGTTGACGGTTCTGACGCAACACTTATCCTTAAGTATTTTGGTAGTACACAGGCATCTGGCAGCGGTTTCGTTGACAGAAACACAATCCAGATGAACAACATCAATCCTGTTGTTACAGGACCTGAGTCAATCTACGATGAATTCTCAGTATTCCTCGCAGACGTTGATTCAAGACTGACAGATAACTGGAAGCCTGGCAAGAAGAACGACAGAGCTATCGATGGTTCTGACGCTACACTTGACCTTAAGTACTTCGGTATCACAACAAACAACCATAAGTATGGTAAGGAGACCTGGGACGAGATTCTTAGCGCTCTCGGTCAGTAATCAAGCTTTATTACCTGCCGTCGAAAGACGGCAGGCAAGATAAAAAATATTAATTATCTGAAAGGAAATGAAAACAATGAAGAATACTCTTAAGAGAACTTTTGCTGCAATTGGTGCAACAGCTCTTACAGCTTCTATGGCTTCAATGACAGCATTTGCTGCTTCTACACCTATGGCAAACTACTGCGATAAGCAGGACAACGCAGAGGTTAAGTATGATGGTTCATACTGGATCCAGCCTTCAGCTTGGGGTTCAACAACTATCGATCCTAACAGCTACAGCGGAAGCGGTGCAGAAGTTAAGGTTGAAAAGAAGACAGTTAAGGCTGCTGATGCTCCTGGTTCTGAGCAGACTATAAAGATCTCATACAATGGTCCAGAGCAGACAGTTTCATCTATCGCTTTACACATCCTTTGGGATACACGTATGACTGTTAAGGAGATCAGAGGCAACCAGGTTCAGGATGCTAAGGATGCTCTTAACGGCTTCTCAACAGTTGTAACAAAGATCGAGCCAGGTCTCGTATCTGTTGCTTCATCTGCTGGTGGAAACGAGCTTTATGATGGTGATATGTACACAATGACATTCACACTTCCTGATGACGCTAAGGGCGGCGATATCTATCCTATAGGTATCAGATATCAGTATGATGGTAAGACAGGTGACCTGTTCTACGATGAGAACCAGACAGCTAATGGTAAGCTCCACATGGCTTATATATTCACACAGGGTATCGAGAATGGTTACATCAAGGTAGAGATACCACCAACAACAACTTCTACAACTACTACAACTACTACAACTACTACAACTACAACAACTACATCTACAAGCACATCTACAAGCACAACTACTACAACAGGCACAGGCACAACAACAACTGGTTCTGCTGTAACAACTACAACAGGTGCTGCTGGCTCTACAACAACAACTAAGAAGGCTGCTGCAGCTACAACAACAACTAAGAAGAAGGCTGCTGCTACAACAACTACACCTAAGACAAACGCACCTAAGACAGGTGTTGCTGGCGTAGGCGTTGCTGCTGCTGGTCTTGCAATCGCTGTTGGTACAGCATTTGCTCTCAGAAAGAAGGAAGACTAATTAATTAGTCCCTGAATTCTAAACAGAATAAAAATGGCCTCTCCGAAAGGAGAGGCTTTTTTTATTTACGTGAACCAGCCCAGCCCTCGAGATCGCTGCGGCGTATAGCACCGAATATCCGCTCACGGAAGCCGTGATCTTTTCGCTGCATATCGGTAATGAAGTCTTTGGTTTTTTGACGGTTCGTATGACCGTCTGCGGGACAAAGTGAGGCTACAACAGGGTATCCCTCACGCCTTGCGGCACGTCTGACATCTTTTTCTGGTGCAAGTACAAGAGGCCGTATCATATATATATCCTTGGTCTCAAGGAAGGTTACCGGCGAGAAGCAGCCGATACGCCCCTCATTGAAAAGGTTCATAAAAAAAGTCTCAACAGTGTCGTCCATATTATGGCCGAGAGCAAGCTTATTGCAGCCGAATTGCAGTGCGGCATCCTGTAGGGCTCCCCGGCGAAGATGAGCGCAGAGACTGCACGGGTTAGGCTCCTTGCGTATGTCAAATACTATCTCGCCGATTTGGGTGCGGATGATATGGTATTCTATCCCCAGCCTTTCACACATCTCTGTAACGCCTGAGTAATCACCCTCCCTGCCGCCGAAGCCCGGATCAATAGTGACGCCGCATACCTGAAAATCTATACCGATGAAACTGCTTAGTCTGTGAAGCCCGACAAGCAGAACGAGGCTGTCCTTACCGCCGGATACACCTACACATACCTTGTCACCGTCCTGTATAAGGCCAAATTCATTGATAGCTTTCCTCATATAGCCAAGAATTCGCTGCATAATACCCCTCCGGATGTAAAAATTCTACTAAATTATAACATATCCGCCGGAAATTTGCAAATATATCTTGCAAAACCGAAAGAAATATATTATAATATTAATGTGAAAATAAACTTGGGGTAATTTTCCCTGTTTGATATGGCTTGAAGGAAGGATAGGAAAATGACAGAGCAGCTGAAAAATCTGCTGATACTATTGGCAGGTATCGTTGTTATACTTATAGTGGTCATATTGCTCTTCAGCGGCAAAAGCTCATTCAGAAGGATCATGGCGGTATTCCTGAATGAAGAAGGTGCAGAAGAGGACTACATGATGCACCGTGTAAAGGCAGGCGGCGGAGAGCCTCCGGCACCAAAGCAAAGCAAGGCTTCTGAGCCTGCACAGAAAAAGGTCTCAGGACCTATCGTTGAAATGGCAACTCTTATACGCAAGACTGATGACAGAATGAGGATCATTGAGAGCACCGGACAGGTCAAACTTGTTGATGAGTACTACGAGCTGGTGTTCATGACAAGAAAAGGCCAGCAGGTTACTATAGAATGTTCTGCTGAGGCATATGAAAAGATACCTTTCAATCAGCAGGGATCACTTACATATAAGAAGAATATGCTCGTGAAGTTCAAGTATTATGAGGATACTATCTACAACTGAGATAAGGGCGGCTTTTACCGCCCTTTATTTATTATGACGAGGTTACAGCTATGGTTAATTTTGAAAACGACTGGGATGAGCTCCTGAAAGGGGAGTTCGACAAGGAATACTATCTTGAGCTTAGGAAAAAGCTCATTGTTGAGTACAAGACGCAGCGTATTTTCCCGGGGATGTATGATATATTCAATGCCATGAAGTACACGGCTTATAATGACGTCAAATGCGTCATTATCGGTCAGGATCCCTACCATGGCGAGGGACAGGCACATGGCCTGAGCTTCTCGGTAAGGCGTGGTATAGCCCCTCCTCCCTCTCTTGTGAATATATTCAAGGAGATACGTGATGATATCGGCGTTGATAATCTGGGTAAGCACGGCGAGCTGACAAAATGGGCGCAGGAGGGAGTGCTCCTGCTGAATTCAGTCCTTACAGTGAGGGCGAATCAGGCCAGAAGCCACCATGGCCTTGGCTGGGAGCAGTTTACCACTGATGTTATAAAGCTTTTGAATGAGCGTGAAAAGCCCATGGTCTTCATGCTGTGGGGAGCAGACGCAAAGAGCAAAAGGATGTATATCACAAATCCTGCACACCTTATACTGACGGCAGCACACCCGAGTCCGTTGTCGGCATATAACGGCTTCTTCGGATGCAGGCATTTTTCAAGAGCAAATGAGTTTCTCCGGGCAAATGGTATGCAGGAGATAGACTGGTCCATAGACTGAAAGGAGAAAGCATGAAGATAAGAGAATTATTTGACCAGAAAACAGTTTTTTCGTTTGAAATATTCCCACCTAAAAAAACAAGCCCTATCGAGGTTATATATGATACGCTGGACGAATTACAGGGACTAAAGCCTGATTTTATAAGCGTTACATTCAGTGCAGGCGGCAGCGGCAACGGCGGATATGCCTGCGAGATTGCTTCACGTATCAAGGAATCCGGGATAACTCCGATGATACATCTTCCTTGCATCAACTACTCCAGGGAGGAGATTAATGCTACTCTTGACGAGATAAAGGCGAGAGGGATAGAGAACATCCTTGCACTCAGAGGAGATATAAATCCCAATACACCGCCGAAGCAGGACTTCCGCCATGCAAGTGATCTTGTGAGTTACCTCCGCAGTCAGGGCGAGTTCGACATAGCAGGAGCCTGCTATCCGGAGTGTCATCCGGATGCGGATAATCTTGTGGAGGACATAATGAACCTGAAAAAGAAGGTGGATGCCGGTGCAGATCACCTTATAACACAGCTCTTCTTTGACAATGACACATTCTATGATTTCCGTGAGAAGGCAGCTCTGGCAGGAATAAACGTACCGATCGAAGCAGGAATCATGCCGGTGGTAAACAAGAACCAGATCGAGCGTATGGTAACGACCTGCGGAGCAAGTCTGCCAAGGAAATTCGTTAAAATAATGCAGAGATATGAGCATAATCCGGAGGCTCTCCGTGACGCAGGAATAGCCTACGCAGTAAACCAGATCGTTGACCTTGTGGCAAGCGGTGTTGACGGTATACATCTGTATACCATGAACAATCCGTATGTGGCCAAAAAGATCAGCGAAGCTGTATCCGGTATTATAGGCTTATGATGACGCTGGGGGAGATATCCCAAGGAGAGGCTTCCCGGTACATGGGAGTCAGAGGCGAGCCTGACGAGCGGCTGAAGGAGCTTCTTGACAAGGGAGAGAAGATGGTGCTGAGCTGCATAAGGCCTCAGTACGTTTGCAGAGAGCTGCCTGTGGAGGAGCGTGAGGACGGTATACTCCTGTCGGGGACATCTGTACTGCTGACGGGAAATGATATAAAAAAGCATCTCAGCGGCTGCCGGAAGGTGGTACTCATGGCGGCAACACTCTCAGGGGAGGCTGACAAGCTG
Organism: Ruminococcus sp.; assembly: GCA_012718885.1. Classification (GTDB taxonomy): domain Bacteria; phylum Bacillota; class Clostridia; order Oscillospirales; family Ruminococcaceae; genus Ruminococcus. Next base: position 4,864 of record JAAYBK010000234.1, read on the forward strand.
ATAAGGCAGACTGCCATAACGGATATGGCACTCTCTCTTGCCATAGATAGTCTTTGCAGTGCCGCTGTAGAGCAGGTCTGCAATAAGGCAGAAGAGGAGATATTTGCGAAAATAGATGCTCCATACCGTACCTGGAGATTCAGTCCCGGATACGGTGACCTGCCACTGGGACTACAGAGCAGCCTACTTAACGTGCTGAATGCACAGCGCCGGATAGGACTGACTGTGACCGCAAGTGATCTGCTGATACCGTCAAAATCAGTGACAGCCATAATAGGCATCTCAGATGAACCTGTGAAGCAGCGTGCGAAAGGCTGTGCAATATGCACTATGAGGGAAAGCTGTGCCTTCCGTTTATCGGGCAGGATATGCAGATGAATGTACAAAAAATGAATTGTACAATTTTTGTGCGCTATTAATAATCAAGAAACAATTTTTTTCATTCCTATTGAGTATTTTCACTATTATTTTACTATATTTCTATGGAAAATGGATATTGACAGAACATAGTACGAAGTGTTATAATAAAATAAAGTATGTGAACAATACTGTGTCCCGCTCAGGGGTCACGTTCGTTATAAGGGGTTGTGCAAATGAAAAAATTAAAGGCTTTGCTGGGGGCTCTTATCCTGACAGGATTATTTTCTGTAACAGCCTGCTCATCATCTGATTCTTCGTCTGCCGACAGCGGTAAGAATAATCATGAGGATCAGACTATGGCCAAGGAGAAAAGTGACCAGATCCTCGATATAGCAAGAAATGATGAGGATTGTCCACTTACTGGAGAACTTAGCAACAAAACAATTAAATGGTTTGCAACATGGGATATCAATCCGGATGATACAGGAAAGAAAACTCCCGCCGATCTGATGCTTTTCCAGGAGCTCTACGGCGGAAATATAGAATACCACAACGTTGCTTATGCTGACCGCTACGACGAGCTTGCTCGCCTTATCGACAGCGATGAAGGCATAGATTTCTTCTATGCAGGCGATAATGACGCAATACCAAAAGGCGCTGTAAAGGATATGTTCGTTCCTGCTGATGATTATATCGATTTCGATTCTCCGATCTGGGAGGATATGAAAGAGGCTAATGACAGTATCATGTGGAACGGCAAGCACTATGCAGCCGTTGCTCAGACAACAGGTGATCTGGTGGCTGTAATGTATAACCGCAAGACTATACAGGAGGCCGGTCTTGACGATCCTGCTGATCTCTATGCAGACGGTAAGTGGAACTGGGATACCTTTGAGAGCCTTCTTGAGCAGTTCGTGGACTGGGACAACCAGAGATATGGTATCGATGGCTGGTGGTTCGAGAACGGCCTTATAAATACTATAGGAAAGCCTGCTGTAGGCATAGAAAACGGAAAGCTCGTCAGCAATCTGGGCGATCCTGCTATGGAGCGTGTGCAGAACTGGATGTTCAACCTTTACCAGAAGGGCTACGTTGCAATAGGCGGCCCCGGCTACGGATGGGAAGTAAAGCCGAATTATATCGGCGAGGGCAAGCTCCTCTTCTATCCTGTAGGACTTTATGAGCTTTACTATACACCTGATGTATGGCAAAAGAAATACGGCGAGGATATGTTCTTCGTACCAATGCCGAGAGATCCTAAGGCAGATGAATATTACATTCCAATGAAAATGGAGGCATATGCATTTGTCAACGGCGGCCATAATCCTGAGGGCGTAGCAAAGTATCTGGACTGCTATCGTTACTGTCTCGTCAATGACGACATACACGATATCACAGGCACTATGTTCAAGGACGACTATGGCTGGACAGACGAAATGGTCGCAATGCGTAATGAAATGAACGAGCTTGCAGAGGATAACCCTGTTATAGACGTTGCAAACGGCGTTTCAGAGGACTGTGCAGAGATACTCAATACAAACCTTCGCCAGACAACAAGAGGCGTTCCGTGGAACGAGACATATGACGCTATAGCAAGCGAAGTGCAGAATGAACTTGACAAAGTCAATGGAGACAAATAATTTATATATTTCCGTAAAAAATAGAAATTCGATAATATAGTGATAATAATGGCAAAAAAGTGTTATAATAAATTGGTTAGAAGATTTCAATGTTCGGAAAGGAGGCTATGATTATGGAGACAGTAGTAGTTACCGGAGGATGCGGACTTATTGGACAGCATATCTGTTCCGGATTGCTAAAGAAAGGTTTTGCAGTCATAGCTGTAGATAGAGAGCCGGGCATATACAATGAAGGTAAACTCAACTATTCTTTTGTTCAGGCAACTCCTACAGATAAAGACACATATGCAGAAGTGTTTGAAAAAAATGATGTATCTATACTTATCCACGCCGCTTGTACGGTAGATAATGACCTTGGTCCTATCATTACAGACCATGAGATGCAGGAATCAAAACAGTGCGATAAATTCATGTTCAGATATGCAATGAGCGAGAATGTGAAGAAGATAGTTCTTCTCAGCACAGATCAGGTATATGAATTCCCTAAGTCCCGTGAGCCTATAAGAGAGGATCATGTGCTCAAACCCTCTACAAATTACGCTCAGATGAAGCTTGCGTCTGAAAAGGCTCTTATAGAGGAGTATCAGCACCACAAGGAAATAATGTGCTGTATCACAAGATATTCGCCGGTATACACTCTGAATTATACCGAGAATCTTATGGCGAAGATAACTGATCCCAAGGACGGTTCAAATTTCGTATCCGGAAAAGGACAGTACGGATTCCAGTTCTGCTGCGTACACAATCTTGTGGATTTCATACTCTGCTTTGTTAAGAATGCGGACGATATGAGCTATGCCGGCATATACAATGTAAGCGATAAGCTCCTTACAACAGCAGCTGATATCATAGCGTTTATGAGAGAACATCACCGTCTCGGCGCCGTTCTTCAGAAGTCAAGCAGCGGAGCATTATCCAAGATCAAGGGCATATTCGGCGGAGGCAAGGACGAGAAGATCAATTATCGTTTTCTCGATCTTTCTAAGCTGGAGTACAATAATATGCTCGACGGCACTAAGGCTGCCAAGCTATGCTCTCCACGCTGGGATATACACAATACCAAATAATAATATCTCCTGCCTGACCGCATTGTTCAGGCAGGAGTTTTTGTTAGTTGCTCGGGGAAAATCTTTCTGAGGAAAGGTTCTTCCCCGAACCCCTTTCCAAAGACTTTTGATATTAATTTTCCCCGGACAGGGCGCACGCAAGTTAAAAGTCCATGTAGTAATACATGAGTGCGCCCTATATGGGAAAAAATTAAAACTGAAAGTTTTAAGAAGGGAGTTTGAGAAAGAAACCTTTTTCAAAAGGCTATCCTCCGATAATAACAAAGCCTCCTATCTGAGTAAAACGATCAGACAGGAGGTCTTATTATTCGACCACTGTATAGTTATCAGCGGCATTTTCCTTAGTAGCGTGCTCGGTAACGTTGAGCACCTTGACTTTAAGAGGGCGAGTGCCCATATTTATCTCGATTATATCGCCCACCTTAACATCGTATGAAGCACGGGCGACTTTACCGTTGACAACGATCTTTTCGGCGTCACAGGCCTCGTTAGCGACTGTGCGGCGTTTGATAAGTCGTGTTACCTTGAGGTATTTATCCAGTCTCATATTATCTCCTTAATAAAAAGGGACAGACTAACTATAGTCTGTCCCGGTTTTGTCATTACTTGTTGATAGCTTCCTTGAGAGTTCTTCCAGCCTTGAAAGCAGGAGCCTTGCAAGGAGGACAGGTCATCTTAGCCTTTGTTCTGGGGTTGATGCATACCTTTTCGCCTCTCTCACGGATCTCAAATGTACCGAAACCTGTGATAGACACCTTTTCACCAGTCTCAAGAGTCTCCTGGATAGCAGCGAGAGTAGCCTCGAGAGCTGCTGAAGCGTCCTTCTTAGTGCAGTTAGCCTTATCAGCTATTGAATTGATGAGTTCAGTCTTAGTCATTTTTACTTACCTCCGAATTGATAATATGTTTAGCCTTGTCCCAATATACATCCAATTTTTCTATAGGCAGGTCTTTCATATCGAGCTTATCCGCACTGACAAGCTCTTCGGTGATAGAAAAGCGCTTTATAAATTTTTCTGTAGCGGCTTTTAGTGCGAGTTCAGCGTCTACACCGAGATGGCGTGCGGCGTTTACGCATGAAAACAGCAGATCGCCGATCTCTTCCTCGATATTGGTCTGATCGCTATTGGCGACAGCCTTATCGAGTTCAGCTTTTTCGGCGTCGATACAAGAAATAGCGTCCTGAGCACATCGGAAATCCATCCCTGCTCTCATAGCTCTTTTTCCGACTTTCTGCGCTCTCATAAGTGCAGGCAGTGACTTAGCAACGCTGTTCAGAGTATCAGTGTAAGTATCCTGTCCCTTGGTTTTCATCTTTATGGCGTCCCAGTTTTTTAGCACCTGATCGGTGTTATCGGCAAGGACGTCACCGAAAACGTGTGGGTGACGGATTATAAGTTTCTTACACACCTCATCGCATATATCATCGAATCTGAAAGAGCCTGATTCCTCTTCTATACGGCAGTGGAATACCACCTGGAGCAAAACGTCCCCCAGCTCTTCCCGAAGCAGCTCGCTGTCCTTAAGGTCGATCGCCTCGATCGCCTCGCAGGTCTCTTCGATAAAATCGCTTCTTATGGACTCGTGGGTCTGTTCTCTGTCCCAAGGACAGCCACCTTCGCCACGAAGGAGCTTGACTATTTCGATGAGGTCATCAATTGAATAATGTTGTTTCTGCTGATAATCGACCATATGAAAAACCCTCCTAAAAGACGGGCCAAATACTATAATACCCTAAAATCCGCCAAAATGCAATATATTTTTTGCATTTTTGGAAATAACGTTCAATACGGGATGAAATAAATGTACAGTTTGTGTATTTTGCTATAAATTTCATTATCCGTATAATATTGCTGAACTAATTTAAAATACTGTTAATTTACATCAACAAAGCCGACCTTGTGGTAGACCTTTGAAACTATCCTGCGGGAGTACTTATAAGCTCTCTCAGCGCCTTCTGTATAGCACTTCTTCAGGAATTCCTTATCCTGGGAGATACGTGCAAATTCAGTGCGGACAGGCTCAAGGTGATCTGCAACAGCCTCACCAACAGCGAGCTTGAAGTCGCCGTAGCCCTTGCCGGCAAATTCGGACTCGATAGCAGCGTAGTCCTTGCCGGTAACGCAGGAGTATATTGCCATAAGGTTATTGATACCGTCCTTGCCCTCACGGTAGCATACCTCAGCCTCGCTGTCAGTAACAGCTCTTTTGAACTTGCGGATGATGGTATCCTTGTCGTCGAGGATGAGTATGCAGGCGTTGGGATTCTCGTCGGATTTAGACATTTTCTTTGTCGGATCCTGAAGTGACATTACCTTAGCGCCGATATCGATGATGAAGGGCTCAGGCAGTGTGAAGAAGTCACCGTAGCGCTGATTGAAGCGCTGAGCGATATTTCTTGCAAGCTCAAGGTGCTGCTTCTGGTCTACGCCCACAGGAACGAAATCAGCGTTGTAAGCGAGGATATCGGCTGCCATGAGTGAAGGATAGGTGAAGAGGCCGGCGTTTACATCGTCAGGGTGCTTCTGGCTCTTATCCTTGAACTGAGTCATACGTGTGAGCTCACCGAACTGAGTATTGCAGCAGAGCACCCAGTTGAGGAGGGCGTGGGTATTTACATGGCTCTGAATGAAGAGTATTGACTTTTCGGGATCGATACCGCAGGCCATGAGAAGTGCATAAGCGGCAAGAGTATTCTGCCTGAGCTTGGCAGGCTCCTGCTTAACAGTGATAGCGTGCATATCGGCAACGCAGTAAATGCAGTTGTACTCATCCTGAAGCGGAGCCCAGTTGCGTACAGCGCCGATATAATTGCCGAGAGTGAAAGTGCCGGTAGGCTGTATAGCGCTGAATATCAGCTTTTTATCATCCATCGTAAAGCTCCTTATCTGTTCTTGCGTGCTTCAGCGTCATCCTTGAGCTGAGCGCTTCTGAGCTCTGCGAGAACACGCTGATAGAGAACGTAGATATTGCGCTTTTCAACTTCCTCAGCCGGGAGAACACCGGCCTTTATCTCGGTCTTGTAGATGCCGCCCTTTGTGAGGAGGAAGATGTTGCTTGTTCTGTCAACAGGGAGGTCGAACTTGTTTGTTTTCTCACATTTAGGAAGGAGCTGACCTGCGTTAGCAACGAGAGTATGAGTAGCCTGTACCAGATTTCTGTATCTCTGTGAAGCGCCTGTGTACTCGCCGCCGTTGTTGAAGTAGAGGTTAGCTGCACCGTTGATGAAGCAAACCATAGTTGTAAGAACATCAGCTGACATTGGGATGTCTATAACAACGCCGAAAACGTCGTTCTTCTTGAAATTTGCATTGAAGAACTTAGCGGGGAAGTTTATAGCCTGACCTCTTGTCATTAAATATTTCTGAGTTACATTGTAACGTCCTGTATTTTTGTTTGGCATAAGAATTTTCCTTTCATTGTAAAAATCATATCTTTAAGGGAGCTTGTCCCGTAAAATCTTTGTTATCAGTCGAGCATATCTCTTGTCATCTTAGCGAGTATCTCCATACCTTTCTTAATCTGCTCGTTTGTAGGAGTTGAGTAGTTGAGGCGGAATGAGTGACTAACGTCATTCTCCTTGATATTGAAGGAGTTTCCGGGAACTACAGCGATCTTGTATTCCTGTACAGCCTTAGTGCAGAAGGCATTCATGTCGAAATCATCGGGGAGAGTACACCATATGAAGAGGCCGCCCTCAGGCTTGATATAGGATATCTTCTTTGAGAAGCCCTCGTCTATGTAGCTGCACATAAGTCCGCATTTTTCTCTGTAGATACCACGGAGTTTATTGAAGTGTGCCTCACGGTCAACAGTAGTCATAAAGCGGTGTGATACTACCTGAGCCCAGATATTTGAGTGAACGTCGGATACCTGCTTGCAGACGATCATCTTCTGAACGATAGGAGCAGGAGCTGAAACATAGCCGGTTCTGAAGCCGGAGGAAATGAGCTTTGAGAATGTGCTGGAGTAGATAACTCTTCCCTCAGTATCCATGCTCTTTATTGTAGGAACATTCTCGCCAGCGAAGCGGAGCTCACCGTAGGGATCGTCCTCCAGTATAATGAAGTCGTACTTGCAGGCCAGCTCGTATACAGCCTTTCTCTTAGCCAGAGACATAGTCCTGCCGGTAGGATTCTGGAAGTTGGGGATGAGGTAGAGGATCTTGACATTCTTCTCGGTCTTGAGAGCATTTTCAAGCTTTTCGAGGTTGATGCCGTCGTCATCCATATCAACGCCTACCAGATTTACATTGTAGGAACGGAAAGCGTTAAGTGAGCCAATGAAGCTTGGTGATTCGCAGAGCAGGGTATCTCCCTCATTGAGGAGCACCTTGCATGATAGCTCATTAGCCTGCTGGCCGCCGGAGGTTATGATAAGCTCATCAAATTCCTTATGGAAGCAGCCCTTTTCTGTCATCCAGCCCTTGAGGAAATCACGGAGGGGAGTATATCCCTCGGTAACACTGTACTGGAGAGCGAGTATAGGATCGTTCTTGAGGAGATCAGCGGAGATCTCAGCGATCCTTTCCTTCGGGAAAGCCTCCGGAGCAGGATTTCCTGCGGCGAATGAAATTACCTCAGGGTCTGCGGTGAATTTAAGTATTTCACGGATAGCAGAAGCCTTTAATCCGTTGACTTTATCAGAAAATTTATATTCCATGATGTAAAGACCATCCTTTCTGTAATTACACATAGTCTATTCTATATTATACCACATATTATTTATTTCTGCAACATATATTTAGGTGAAACTGGTCAATAATCGTTGAACACGACAAAGAATACAGTCGAGAATTGGTAAATATATACATGGAAAGAGATGAAACAATGAAAAAGCAGTCTTTTCTGAAAGGGTCAGTTATACTCATGGTATCAGCGGCCGCTGCGAAAGTCCTTGGGGCGGTGTTCAAGATACCTCTCACAAATATGCTGGGCGGAGTGGGAATGAGCTATTTCAGCTGCGCTTACAGTCTTTTCATGCCGGTATACGCCTTCACGGTCACCGGTATATCATCGGCTGTAGCAAGGCTTACGGCAAGGAGCGTAGCTCTTGGTGCATATGAAAACGCAGAGCGTGTCCGCAGGACGGCGATAGCTCTTTTCTCAGTTGCAGGTCTGGCCGGAAGCCTGATAACGCTTATTCTGGCAGTTCCGTTCAGTACATATTCCGCAGACAGCCCGGAGGCGGCGCTGGCTGTGGCAATGATATCTCCGGCAGTATTTTTCGGATGCCTTACAGCAGTGGAGAGAGGATATTATGAAGGTCTCAGCAATATGTATCCCACGGCATTATCGCAGGTCGCTGAGGGCGTTGTCAAGGTCGGAGCAGGCCTGCTGCTTTGCGGCTATGCCATGAAATACAGCGGCGAATTGATGCGGTATATCCCTTTCATAACTGATGTGAGAGCGCTTGGTGCTGCGGCAGGTATACTCGGAGTGACCGCCTCTTCACTGGGAGCAGTGCTGTTCTTTGCATTGCTGAGAGTCTTTTCGCATCCGCACACTGTCAGTGAAAAGGCAGTTATGAGCCGGCGGGAGGTGATCCGGGAGCTTCTGGCAATGGCTCTTCCCATAGGGATCAGCGCCGTAGTAACAAATCTGACCTCACTGATCGATATGTGGACGGTAATAGGCCTGGTTCGTGAGAGTGGCTGCGTGACAGGGACAGCTCCGGAGGAGTATCCGAAATTTGCCTATGGTTCATTTGCAGGGATAGCGCTGACGGTTTTCAATCTTGTGCCGTCTGTAACGAATATGCTGGGAAAGGGAGCACTGACGCTTGTGACCTCTGACTGGGAATCCGGAGATCGCTCCGGTCTTCACAGGGACACAATGCAGGCTCTTACGATATCGCTTGTCATAGCGGTTCCGGCAGCAGTGGGAATGGTAGTACTTTCGGAGGAACTGCTGAACTTTTTGTTTCCTCTACAGACTGACGAGGCAGCTCTGTGTACAGCTCCGCTCCGCATACTCATGCCCGGAATGGTGTGCCTTTGTTTATCATTTCCGCTGTTCAGTATGCTCCAGGCTATCGGCAGAACAGCTTTGCCGCTGATAATAATGGTTGTGGGAACAGCTTTCAAGCTGGCAGGCAATATCCTGCTTATTCCTCGCATTGGTGTTGACGGAGCAGCACTTTCAACCACGTTTTGCTACATCCTGATACTTGTTCTGGCGCTGAGGTCTTATATGATCCATTCAGGTGTAAGGCTGGATGCAGCTCCGTTCGTAGGTACGGTTTACTCAGGAGCAATGTGCGGCGGTACAGCGTGGCTGATGAAGTCGATATCGGCCGGCAGGGGAGCACTGGAAGTCATACTCCTGTCCGGAGCAGCAGGCGGAGTGATTTACCTCATATGTATCTGGCTGTGTCTGGGAAAGAAACTCAAAAGAAAAGAGCCTGCATAAAGCAGGCTCCAGGTCTTATTTAAGTATATCAGCAGGGTTATCGTCGATCATTTCAGGCTTGACCTCAACCTTGATAACATCTGCCTTATCACGATCGTTGTCTCTTGTCGGGAAGAAGCCAACTGTGAATTCGTTCAGGCTTGAATCAACAGCGAAACCGCCGATGATACAGCTGAGCTCTCCGTTGGCAGGAACTGTGTAAGGAGATATTGAGAAGTTATTGAACTTGCTGTTAGCATAGAGCTCTGTCTGCACATCGCTGTACTTCTCAGTGCCATCCGGATAGATGAGGTAGAAGTTGTTCAGTGTGCTGAGGTCGTATGCAGTATCAGTTGAATTCTTGATAGTAACATCAAGGTAAATGTAGTTTCCGTCATAGCCGTGCTCAGGTTCTGGAGTTACCTTGATAGCACGATTGAGAGTGAAGCCGGTTTCGTTAGCGTCAGCTTCTGTTTTGATGTCAACGACTGTTTCGTTTACACCGATACCCTCGTCCTTTTTATTCTGATAAACGTTGCTTGGCTCTTCTGCCTGAGGAGCATCGCCGCCGTCAGAAATGCTTCTTGTTGTCTTAGAGCTGCTGCTCTTTTTATTTCCGCATCCGGCAGCCGGAAGTGCCATTGCTGCACAGAGGAGGAGTGCTGTTAACTGTAATTTTCTCATGACTGAGACCTCCGATTTATATATTTATAGTTATAGCTTGGTCTAAGCAAGTATAGTATAGCACAAATCCCGGTATAATGTCAAGTGAAAAATACTTATTGAAATAATTTGAAACTGAAATGAAATAAAAAGGGCAGCCGTGGCTGCCCAGAAATATGTTACTTGTTTTCCTCTGCGAATGTTTTGAGTATCATTGTTGCGTCGCATCCATCTATAACTCCGTCGCTGTTAACATCTCCTCTTTCAAGAAGAAGGTAACTTGCTTCAAGATCAGATACATCAAAGCCGGACATCAGGTGTGAGAAGTATTTCAGGACTATAGTAGCGTCTGAGCCGTCAACTATTCCGTCACCATTCACATCACCCATACGTGGGTATTCAGTTGCTATATATGCATTGCTTTCTATTACCACATCTAAGAATGTTCTGTCAGTTGTATTGATGATATCACGCATAATAGCTGAGGTGTCGCTTCCGTCGATACGGCCGTCCTCGTTATAGTCACCGTAAAGCATGATATTCTCATAATAGTGACATTCCGCTGAGGGATCAGCCTTGCTGAGTAATGCTGAGGAATACCTGAGTATCTCTGCTGCGTCAGCGCCGGTGAGCTGTCCGTCGCCTGTGACATCGCCCTTGACCGGAGTTTCAGCTACTGTAAAAGAGGGAACAGCTGCGGCTGCCAGTGCAAGAGCAGATAAAAGTGCTGTTAACTTTTTCATGTGAAAAACCTCCTTGATTAAATTTTGATATACTTCCCCCATATTATATTACCGTAAAAAGCGACGTTTGTCAATAGCTGTTGAAAAAATAATGCCGTGATATCTTCTGAATAACGATATCACGGCATTATGTTATTTCTTTATCTTCATAGAAATATCGAAGCACTTGACTGAGTGTGTGAGAGCGCCGAGAGATATTATATCAACGCCTGTCTCAGCAACTGAGCGGATATTCTCAGCAGTAACGTTTCCGGAAGCCTCCAGCAGAGCACGTCCGCCTGTGATAGCAACAGCTTCTTTCATCTCATCGCAGTTCATGTTGTCCAGCATTATTATCTCAACCTTATTGTCGAGAGCTTCACGCAGTTCTGTAAGGTCACGGACCTCCACCTCTATCTTTACTGTGTGGCCGATCTTCTCACGGAGAGCCTTTACAGCGGCAGTGATACCGCCGTAAGCGTCGATGTGATTATCCTTGAGCATAGCTGCATCGGAGAGATTGAAGCGGTGGTTCTTTCCACCTCCGACAGTTACTGCGTACTTCTGGAGGGCACGGAGTCCGGGGAGGGTCTTGCGGGTATCGGTAACGGAAGCCTTTGTTCCGCTGACCAGCTCAACGCATTTATTTGTGGCTGTAGCGATACCCGACATATGCTGGAGTATATTCAGCGCAGTTCTTTCTCCTTTAAGGAGGGTGAGAGTGCTGCCCTCAAGCTCGGCGATGATGTCACCCTTTTGTACCTTTGTGCCATCCTTGAGAAGGATCCTGAAGTCCACATTGCCGCCGACAAGCTCAAATACACGCTTTGCCACATCAATGCCGCAGACAACTCCGGTGTCCTTGGCAACGTAGTATGCTGAGCTGCGATGATCCTCCGGGATAAGATTATCGGCAGCAGCGTCAATATAGTTTATGTCCTCCATGAGGGCTGTGGTTATGATATTATCGATATAGCATTGAAGAAGTTTCATTGATATCGTTCCTTTCAGTTTTTATATACCGAGTCGATGCAGAGGAATTCCTCCAGTGTGAGTCCGGAGTTATATACCTCCTTGGCAAGATCCTTTCCGAGGTAGCGGACGTGCCATGACTCGTACTTATATCCGGTTATATTCTGTTTTCCCTGGGGGTAGCGGAGGATGAAGCCGTATTTCCAGCAGTTTGCGGCTATCCATTTTGCTTCCGGAGTATTATTGAAGGAGTCGGAAGCATTGTTTATATCCATAGCGAGACCTGTCTGGTGCTCAGAATGGCCCGGTCTTGCAGAGTAGGTATCAGCCTTTGCCTTGCCGTCACGGTTTACATAGCTGTTATATAGCTGACTCTGATAGCTGTAGGAGCGGAATCCGGAGCATATTGTCAGCGTATAGCCGGCCTTTGCTGCATCGGCCTTCATGCTGTTGAAGGCGGACTGTGCTTCAGAGGTTATAGCGCCCGGATTGTATGTAGAGGGCAGGGCATAGGTCTTGTTTGCGATGAGTATGCCGTTTACGTAGGTTATGCCGTTCTTGACCTGTATATCCTGCTTGGTGAAGCGCTCAACAGTACCGTCATCCCAGGTCAGGGAGAAGTGCATAGAGTCGATCTTCTTATACACAGCCTTCTTTTGCTTACGGTCGGTGCCCATGTAGAAAGTGTAATTGTTTCCGCTGAATGTATACTCAAATCCCAGACCTGAGCCGTTCTGGCCGGTAAAGCTTCCGCTTATGCCCTTGAAGTTGAAGGTGCGCTTGCCGTATCCGCCGGAGGTCACATACTTGCCGGAGAGCAGGCTGCTGTAATTTATAGCAGCGTTTCCGTAGTAATGTAGCTCCTCAACGTAGCCCTTATCCCAGCGGAGCAGAAGCTTATCGCTGCCTATCCACGAGAACAGAGCATGATTTGCGTCACCGCATACATTCTTGTCAAAATTGAGATTGGTCTCTGATACTGTGCATTTGTATGAGGTGACAGCACCGGAGCTTTCTTCGGTAACTGTTCCCTTTTCAAAGTTGTAGTAACGTTTTCCCTTGCTGCCGGAGGCTATCCATGTACCCTGGGGCATTTTGTTCATGTGTTCGTTGAAGTTTTCCTTGAGCATTGTTATATCAAAGGCGTCAACACGGCCGTCTCCGTCAACATCAGCGTAGGTGAGCTGATCTGCCGTAAGCTCATTCTTTCCGAGGACGTAGCCCTGGATCAGTCTGAGATCACCGTAGCCTATGATATTGTCACCGTTTACATCGCCGTGGATCGAATTCCTTGCCGATGAGGGCATTGAGCTGAAGCAGCATGAGATGATCGCAGCGGCTATGAGCTTAGAGAGAAATGATCTTTTGTTTTTCATGATTATCACCCTTTATATGTATAGATATATCTGATGTTACACCATTCCTTCTATAACATGACGCAGGGTGTGATGAGTCTGATTTACTGCATTACTTCGCCAAGAATGATGTATGCAACAGTTACGATTGATTTTGCCAGCACGTAATCTGCGTCAACGAGATATCCGCCGTTGAGAAGGTCATCACGCATTTCCTTTACACGCTTGAAGCCCTCTGCGGCAGCCTTCTTGTCAGGGATAACGAAGTGGCTTCTCTGCATGATACGTCTTGTTTCGGTGCGATAGCCCTTTGGTATACGGCTGCTGCCGATATGAGCGGAGAACTCGGCCTCTTCAAATCCCTCCGGAACGGAGCTGAGCCTGGAAGCTATGCAGTTAGCCGCATGGCGTGAGAATACAAGTGCTTCGAGCAGGGAGTTGCTGGCAAGGCGGTTGCTGCCGTGAACGCCGGTATGTGAGCACTCTCCGCAGGCAAACAGGTTGCGGAGACTGGTCTCGGAGTTCTTGTCGACATCGATACCTCCCATGAGGTAATGCTGGCAGGGGTATATCGGAACAGGTTCTTTTGTCAGGTCATAGCCCTGTTCCATAAGGTTCTTGTAGATCATAGGGAAGCGTTTCTTGAGGAAGTCGCTGTCCTTGTAGCTTATATCAAGGTAGAAGTCGGTGGAGTTCTGCTTTCTGGATTCAAGAACGATAGCGTGAGATACAACATCTCTCGGAGCAAGCTCAAGGCGCTCGTCATAGTTCTGCATGAAGCGCTCTTTTTTGCAGTTGAGGAGGTAAGCTCCCTCTCCGCGGACAGCCTCTGAGATGAGGAAACACTCACGGGTAGCACGGTTGTTGAAAGCTGTTGGGTGGAACTGAACATAACTGAGGTTCTTGATCTTAGCGCCCATTTCATAGGCGAAGGTTATACCATCGCCGGTAGCGATAGCAGAGTTTGTGGTGAACTCATACACACGGCCGATACCGCCTGTAGCGAGTATCATAAAGTGGCAGTTACAGGTCTCATATGTATCGTCCGGCAGCTTGAGGAATGCGGAGTAGCCTGTACCTGTCTGCTTTACGCTGCACATGATAGTGTTCTCCATGATCTCAACATTGCTCAGTGTCTGTACATGAGCCAGCAGCTTTGAAGCGATCTCTGCACCGGTAGAGTCAGCGTGGTGGAAGATACGGTGGTGGCTGTGGCCGCCTTCAAGTGTGCGGTGGTAGGAGCCGTCTGCGTTTTTATCGAAATCAACTCCCAGCTCAATGATATGCTCGATATCCTGAGCAGCCTCGCTTACGAGAGTGTGGACAGCGTCCACGTTGTTCTTGAAGCCGCCGGCGATGAGAGTATCATTCTGGTGATACTGGATATTGTCGTTAGGGGAGTTGTAGACTCCGGCAATACCTCCCTGAGCGAGGGATGAGTTACAGAGGCTCAGCTCACGCTTGCAGAGAATGAGTATTTTCAGGTCTGAGGGAAGATTTATAGCAGCATACAGACCGGCAGCGCCGCATCCGGCGATTATTACATCATAATTTCGAGACATAAATAACACGTCCTTTACACAAAATGTATTATAATGGTTGTTTACAAACATTATATCATATATTTTTGCGTTTGTCACTATTTACAGGAAAAAATCATACAGCTTTCCTGTATTCAGCCCGGAACGTGAAAGGATCTATGTAATATACGCTCGTAAAATTCGGGTATCTCCGGACTGAAAAGACATAAAAAAATGAGCAGCTTCATAAAGAAGCTGCCCGATGTTGTTTGTTTTATTACTCAGCGTTAGGAGCTGAAACAGGACATACACCTGCACAAGCACCGCACTCTACGCAAGCGTCTGCGTCGATAACGTACTTTCCGTCTCCTTCTGAAATAGCGCCTACAGGACACTCACCTGCACAAGCACCACAGCTGATGCAATCATCTGAAATAATATATGCCATTTACAAGCACCTCCGTGATATACTCAGGCAGATCTATGTCCGCCCTGTATACTTATTTTAACATATTTCCGGAAAAAATCAATAGTATTTTGTTAGTCTTGGCTTACATTATATATATGATAATATGCAGGATAATGGAAGATTATGGGGATATTGTACGCAAAAACAGGCTCTTCACGTTGATGGAGAGCCTGTATGCTGCGAAAGAGTTATTTCTTTTTTGAGGATTTTTTTGCTGGACTTTTTTTGCCGTTTTTGCCGCCGGACTTTTTAGCGGTGTCAGCTGCCGGCTTTTTTGTCTTGATCTCAGTTTTTTCTGTGGGCTTTTCAGCATCGTTAGCTTTCTTTTCGCCGTCTTTCTGCTTCTTTTCAGGAGTCTTCTTTACACTGTTTCCGGCAGTGGATTTGACGTTTTCGTGAACCTTATCGATATCCGCACAGGCTGCGCCTAATGCCAGCCATACTATTGGAGCGTAGGCGATGCTGCTGCAGCAGATTATGAAGGCAAGGCCGCCGCCAAGTGCAACGAAGAAAAGGCATATGCTCTCAGGAGTACGGCGCTTTTTCATTACCACGAATCCGGCGATGACTGCTGAAAGTACGAGCACTATGAGTGCGATCATAGATGGGACTCCTCTTGTAGCACCGATATACAGGTACTCGTTATAGCATTTATCGAAAACGCCCAGGTTCATCATTATGATATCATCCATATTGTCCAGCTTTAAGCCGAGGACAGTTCTTACAGTATAGATCTGAGGATATACCAGCTGCTCCGGACCTGTGCCTGTTGCAGGGTATTTTTTAAGGATATCAACGGTCTTCTTTGTAATATGAGAATATACCTCATCGTTGTTTTCAATGTCTACGACCCTTGAATCATACAGACCGCTTGCACCGATACGCTGATAGCCGTCACCGCTCCAGAGGATAGCTGCATCCTTGAAGCCGTAATCGTGGAAGCTGAGGGTAGTGTGATTTATGGTCATATAAGAAGCGAATACTGCTGCGGCTGGAACAATAACTATAAGTGCTCTTACCGCAGGAGCCTTCTTGATGATAAGTGCTGCAAGACAGGCAAAGCCGGCGAAGATAAGTCCCATAACAGCAAGGCTGTTGAAGGTGAACATACTTACAAAGGCGAAGAGTGCTGAGCTGATTATGCAGAATATCCTGATCTTGTTGCTGCTGCAGGTAACTGCGATTGTAAGTGCAGCAGTAAGGCAGAGTGCAAGGAGTATGCCAAGGAACATAGGAGAATGTGCAAGCCCTGATGCTGCGAACATGAAAAATACTGATATGAAGCGATAGTGCGAAGGCTCGTGATCCGGGTGGATTATCTGTATCATTGCGAATAGAGAGTTTAACCAGCCTGATGCGAGTATGCCGCAGATAACAGTTTTCAATGCTTTATCACGTTTAAGGGAAAGGCCTGTTACGAAGAAGCCGAAATAGTACATGGTGGAGAGAAGTCCTTCGCCACGCTGCGGATAGCCTTTAAGGCCGATGTTTCTGTCGTAGGAATCCATGAGCGAGATCACGCTCCAGCCGATAAGGAAAGAGAAGGCGAGTACCGGGAGCAGAGTGCTTTTCTTCACATATTTCTTGACTATGGCTATAAGAGCCATTATCAGGCAGTATACACCTGATATGGTAAGACCGATCGTTGACAGGTTGTAGGAATGTCTGTCGTTGATCTCCGGGAAGATAGTGAACAGCGGTACTGTAAGGCAGGCTGCAAACAATCCCCAGGAGGCCAGCTTAGAGTATGTCTCCTCGGTCATATTGAGAATGAAGTTGGAGTTTTCAGAGGTATTGAACAGTGTTTTTGATTTTGCCATGATAAAAAACCTTTCTTTCCATTTGCGTGAGATATGTCAGACCTTTCTGACTGTGATCTTATATGAACCGTCCTGATTCTTGCTGACTGAAAGACTGAGTCCGATATCAACGGTCTGCTGGCCGTTGTCGTCGTACCAGCGGAAACCTGATATACTGCTGTCTATGACGGAGTTGGAGTGATAGAGATTATCCTTTTCAGCGTCATCGATAAGGCGGACGAAGCGTCTGCCAGCGTTATTGTCAGTATACTCATCGTTGCCGCTGGCGAATTTATAGCTCCTGTACCAGAAATCTGTATAGACGGTAGCATCAACGTGCAGGACACGGATGCCGTTTCCACGCTGTCTCCACCAATAGTAGTCCTTGACGTATTTATTATTTGCTTCAAGGGTTGTATATTCAAGTATCAGGTATTCCGACTGGAAGTTATTGTCAAGATATTTATACGGTATTATAAGGCAGTTGCCCTCATCGGTCTGGGCGTTTTTCAGTATGAATGACTGCTCGTCACCGGCGCTGCTGTCGTATATCTGTATCTGGTCGTACTTGTACCAGCCAAGCTGGAGCTTTGACACTGATACAAGATCAGCGGTGGCGTCATCCATGAGTGCATATCCAGCCGAGCCGTGGAGGCCTTCAAAATCGTCGTTGGTGCCGTATAGATAGAAATCGGGAAGTCCCATACAGTGTCCCATTTCGTGGAGGTAGGTGCTGTTGAAGTATCTGTAGTCAGATGAGCTGACTATCTCTGCATTGCCGACGATCACATGGCCTAAGGATTTTCTGTCATAGCGGATGTGATTGTTTCCGCCGTATTCTCCGGCGCAGGGCCACCACTGATCGTCGCCGGCAGCCTTTGGAACATTTATCAGGATAGCATCTATAACGCCGTCTTTGTCGCCGTCGAAGTTCCTGAAATCGATAAGGCTGTCATTCTCAGCCATTATTTCATCAATGAGCTTGACCTTCCAGACGTCGTTTTCGTAGTATACCTTATCATGCTTTGCGGTATATCTGAAAGCTTTTCCATCCAGATCCATTATACCCTTGGAGGAGCGCTCGTAGAATGCGCTCATGCTCTCGAAGGGATAGTTCTTATCGCTCTTGTTCTGGTCACCGAAAGCAACATCCTCGATCTTATCTGTTGAGGGTTCATAATTGAATTTGCAGTCGGGGAAGTCCACGTAGAATATGGCGAGCTTAGCGTCTCCTTGCGAGGGGAGGGAGCCGTAAAGCGAGTATATCGGCGGCTCGATAAATTCCGGCGGATCATCGTATATGGGATCCGGCGGTATCTCCTCCAGCAGGTACTGCCTCAGCAGTGTGAGGTCGAAGCCGTCCACCACATCATCGCCGTCAAGGTCTGAACGCTCATAGTATTCCTCGGAGTATTCGCCTATCCCCTTGATGTATTTTGAAAGCAGAACGAGATCACCCACATCTACGTCACCGTTGTTGTTAATGTCACCAACGTAACCGATGATATTTCCGGTAGGCCTTTTAACTCTTATATCCGCTGCATTGGCAGTGAATGAGTTGAGGGCAGTACAAGCCGTAATGACTGCGCCCAACACAGTGGCTGTCAGCTTTTTCATACATTTCACCTCGGTCCATAGGGCAGAGAACGCCTGATATCCCGGCCCTGAAAATAAAATAAAATAATGCAATGATACATTCCGGAGGGGCTGGCAGCATATCTGCCAGGCTCTTCGCAGTGTACCAAAAAGAAAAAGCGGACGGTGAGTACCGTCCGCTTGATCCCGGTTTATTTAGCGTAGTCAGTAACTCTGCTCTCACGGATGAGGTTGACCTTGATCTGACCTGGGTAATCCATTTCAGTTTCGATCTGCTGAGCGATCTGTCTTGCCACGAGGACCATCTTTTCATCGTTGATGACCTCAGGAACGACCATGATCCTGACTTCGCGTCCTGCCTGAACTGCAAAGCATTTCTCAACGCCGTCATAGGAGGTGCATATCTCCTCGAGCTTCTGGAGACGCTTGATGTAGCTCTCATAGTTTTCGCTTCTTGCGGCAGGTCTTGCTGCGGAGATAGCGTCGGCTGCCTGAACGATGCAGGCGATGACTGTTCTGGGTTCAACATCATTGTGGTGAGCCTCAACAGCATGGATAATGATCGGGTTCTCGTTATACTTCTTACATACGTCCACACCGATCTGAACGTGTGAGCCCTCGATCTCGGAGGTAAGAGCCTTACCGATATCGTGGAGAAGTCCGGCACGTCTTGCCATATTAGCGTCAACGCCCAGCTCTGATGCCAGAACTCCGCAGAGCTTAGCCACCTCAATGGAGTGATCCAGCACGTTCTGTCTGTAGCTTGTACGGAACTTAAGACGTCCGATGAGTTTTATGAGCTCGTGGTTCATGCCGTGAACGTTAGTCTCGATAACGGCACGTTCACCTTCCTG
>JAAYBK010000235.1 GCA_012718885.1 Ruminococcus sp.
AGAAGGCGAAGGAGAATGTGCTGAAGGTTCATTCATTGCCAGAAAATATCAACCGTCCCGAGCTTGTGAGCGGACGTATGCCGCAGGCGCCGGATGAGTGTGTTGTTGATGCTGATATGTCAAAGCTTCCTCCTCTTGATAGCAGACTGGTAGTATCCGGCGTGAACACCCATGAAACAGCAGATTCCTTAAAAACAGGAGTTTTTAAAGTTGTCGGAACTGTTAATTCGCCATATTATGTGAATTTTGAGCGTGGTACAACATCGGTAGGCAACGGGACTGTAAGCGGATATATATATGTCCTTCCGGAAGCCTTCAATATGAGGCGATATAACGAGCTGTATATTAAGTTTGATCAGGATCACGAGATATATTCTGATAAATATAACGATTATATAAACGACAGGAGGGACAAGTGGGAAGCCCTTACAGCTGAGCAGGCAAGGTCGAGCAACAATGCTCTCATGGCTTCCATGGGACTTCCGGCAGGAGATCCTCCTAAAACTTATATCCTTGACCGCAATACAAATATCGGTTACGCCTGCTTTGAAAATGATTCAGAAATAGTCGGTCAGGTAGCAAGAGTATTCCCTATATTCTTTATACTTGTTGCCGCTCTTGTATGCATGACTACCATGAGCCGAATGGTTGAAGAACAGCGAACACAGATAGGAATATTCAAAGCCCTTGGCTATTCGGATTTTTCGATAATCGGACGTTATCTTTTCTATTCGGGCAGTGCAGCTCTGCTTGGCTGTATAATAGGCTATACCATAGGAATTTTTCTTTTCCCAGGTGTCATATGGATAACATACAAAATGATGTATATACGCATACCGATGAGGTTTGTATTTGACTTAAAGCTTGCAGCTATAGCACTGGGCGTTTCGCTTTTATGCTCCATGGGAGTTACTTGGCTGTCATGCCGGTATGAGCTTTCAGAAAACTCTGCCGGACTTATGCGACCTAAGTCACCGAAAGCCGGAAAACGTGTACTGCTTGAAAGAATTCCCTTCCTATGGAACAGACTGAAATTTCTCCACAAGGTATCTTTGAGAAATATATTCCGATACAAAAAGAGATTTTTTATGATGATAACTGGAATAAGCGGATGTATGGCTCTTCTGCTTGCAGGCTTCGGGTTAAAGGACTCCATAGCAGGCTTTGCTGATGACCAGTATGACGAGATACTTGTTGCGGATTCATCAATAATGTTTAATAGCACTGATAGCGGAGAAATACCCGACAGCATAATCGCTCAGCTTGACAATAATGCTGATAAATACGTATTTTATCGCAAGAGCAGCTGGGACATTCTGTATGGTAACAAGGTCAAGAGCATAGATCTGATGATCCCTGAAAGCTACGAGGATATAGACAGCTTCATGCATTTCAGATCACTCAGTGGAGATGATATTGCCCCTCCGGGAATCAATGAGGCGATAGTCAGCAACAGCATAATGGAAAGATACGATGCTGATGTCGGAGATGAGATAATGCTCCGTGACAGTGATCTGAACGAACTTCATTTAAAGGTTACAGGCGTATTTGAAAATCATGTATATAACTATATATTTATCGCTCCTGAGACGATAGCGTATCAGCTCGGACATCCTGCTGTATACAATTCTGCCTTTATAAACTATCCGGAAAACAGTGAAATAAA
>JAAYBK010000236.1 GCA_012718885.1 Ruminococcus sp.
AAAAGAATTACTATGGCAAAAGTCCGCTTGGTAAAGCTTTTTCTGTGGGTCTTTCCATACTGCTTATCGGCGGTATCGGATTTATCGGTTACAGCGTTGCTGAACCGATAGTGAATTACACAAAGAAAAAGGGAGACGATAAGGCAGCTGTATCATCAGATGTTTCGCCGTCTTCCGACGAAAGTACAAGCGAAAGTCTCATCAGTCCTACAAACGGGGACTCCGGTCTTGCAAATGCTCATCAGAAGATGAATTTCGGAACATACAGTGCTGCTGCTGTAAAAGAGGGCGACCTTATGAACGGCGACACTTTGAAGCTTGCTTTGAAAAGACTGCCCACAGGCCAGGATATAGAATATATCGAGGTTCCGCTGAAGGTCAAGGGCGGAAGGATATACTATTCCAGCAGCGTCTATTACGCTATGCAGTCGCAGGCCTTTCCGGAAATGATGGAGCTTGATGAGATAGTTGACATCATTACCGATTCAGGCTACAAGCCTGTTGCAGTAGTGAGCACCTTCTACGACAATCTCCTCCCGGTCATCGACGGCGGTGCCGGCTACAGAACTGCCGATACTGACGAGCAGTGGATAGACAATGACTATGAGGCAGGCGGCAAGCCCTGGACTTCACCTTTTTCACAGGTCGCTGTGAACTATGTCAACAGCATAGTTGATGAAGTGTCATCTGCTGGCTTTGAAAAGGTTGTATGCTCTGATTTTGTCTACCCGCATTTCCGCCAGAGTGATCTGGATATACTTGCTCCGGAACTCTCTGACCAGAGCAGATCAATGACCATGACTGCGGCAGCAAATCTTTTCAACAGCACCATTTTGCAGAATGAATCTGCCATGTATATCGAAGTCTCAGCTTCTGAGCTTCTTCAGGGCTATTCAGATATCCTACAGCCCATGCTGCTCAATGTAAACACTGTTGTACTGAATATTGATCTTGAAGAGATAAGCTATGGAGTATATACGGATAATACCGTATATGAATTCAGCGGAAAAGCTGTTGATAAAGCAGAGAAAATGATAAAGCTGGTGGAGAATGATCTTAACGATTTCAATGTTGCTGTAAGGCTTTCCGGCGGTAATGTAAATATGTCGGAGCTCCTTGAGGCACGAGATAAGCTGAAGGAAATGGGCTACAGCTCATTTGTCATCGGCTGACAAATAAATCCGGCCATGCCGGAGAACGGAGAAAAAAATGGCTGAAAATTTTAAGGTATCCCTTCAGAGGATAGTAGATGAATTCAAACTTGAGGTAATATACATTCATAAGGACGCCAATGAGGTAATGATCGATGAAAACGATGTAAACAGGCCTGGTCTCCAGCTCATGGGCTTCTATGAGTATTTCAATCCTGAGCGCATCCAGATCATCGGTAAGATGGAGTTTGCTTATCTCTCCACACTGGATGAGAATACACGCCGTGAGAGATTACAGCTGCTCTTTGCCCAGAGGATACCTGCGCTCATTATTTCAAGGGAGCTGCCATATTTTGCAGAGATGCTGGAGCTTGCAAAGGAGTACGAGGTACCGCTTCTCAGAAGCAAGGAGAGCACCTCCAACTTCATGTCAGGTCTTATCGCCTTCCTTAACCTTACCCTTGCTCCGAGAATAATACGCCACGGCGTCCTCATAGAGATATACGGTGAAGGTGTTTTCATTACCGGAGAATCCGGTGTAGGTAAGAGCGAGACTGCCATTGAGCTTGTAAAGCGTGGTCATCGTCTCGTTGCTGATGATGCAGTTGAGATCAGAAAGGTGTCTAATATCAGCCTTGTGGGAAGCTCTCCTGACAATATCCGCCACTTCCTTGAGCTTCGTGGTATCGGTATCATCAATGCAAGACGACTCTTTGGTATCGGTGCAGTAAAGATGACAGAGAAGCTCGATCTTGTTGTAGAGCTTGAACAGTGGAACCCGGAGAAGATCTATGACAGAATGGGCGTAGATACTGAATTTGTCAGCCTTCTCGGAGTTAAGGTGCCGTCACTGACTATACCTGTAAAGCCGGGACGTAACCTTGCCGTAATTCTTGAAGTTGCAGCTATGAACAACAGACAGAAGAAAATGGGCTACAATGCTGCTCAGGAACTCCTTAACCGTCTTGGAATGGAGTCTGACGCAAAGGAGATCGTCCGTGACTACGAGGCATTCTGAGCCTGAGGTACATACTGACTGAACATCTTTCAAAATTTTGTATGATAATTCCAGGGGGAATATATTATGAATTTAGATGAACTTACGAAGCTTTGCGGCAAACTTGGCTGCCGTATAACTCCGGAATGTTCGCTCAGCGAATATATCACTTTCAGGTTCGGTGGTCCGTGCAGAGCGCTTATCAGCGTTAATTCCGCAAAGTCTGCCGCAGAGCTTATAAAATACATGAAGGAGAATTCTATCCGCTATGGTATCCTCGGAAGAGGAAGCAACATAATTGCTTCCGATGAGGGGTTTGACGGAGTTATACTTCTTTTTGGCAGTGATTTTGCCCGTATAGAGCTCAGTGGCAATACGATCCGCTGTGATGCAGGAGCGCTTCTTGCTTCAGCCTGCGTACACGCACAGCAGGCTGCTCTAAGCGGTATGGAGAATCTGTTCGGCATCCCAGGTACTGTAGGCGGAGCATTGTATATGAATGCCGGAGCCTATGGCAGTGAGATGAAGGATATCGTAGTTTCTGCTCAGTATATCGACAGTGACTGTGTTATCCGCACTATTGATAAAGAGGATATGCAGCTTTCCTACCGCCACAGTATTTTTTCTGATTCAGACTCTGTAATAACATCTGTCACAATGCAGCTCACAGAGGGCGATGCAGATGAGATAAAGGCTGCAATGAACGAATGTATGGCAAAGAGAAGCTCCAAGCAGCCTCTTGATTATCCCAGTGCAGGAAGCACATTCAAGCGCCCGGAGGGCAGCTATGCTTCACTTCTGATAGATCAGTGCGGACTGAAGGGACTTACCTGCGGCGGAGCAATG
>JAAYBK010000022.1 GCA_012718885.1 Ruminococcus sp.
GGCGTTCTCCTGGCTGAACTCCTTGCAGCAAAGGGATACTTTGATTGATTCGGAATAAAACATAATGTAAGGGAGGGCCACCTTGCCCTCTCGAAAATACACATAAAATCACAAGGGAGCCCGGATTGGACTCCCATACACCCAAGGATATTTCCGGAAAGGGGATTATTATGAAGAATACTATTTTCACCGGAGCTGCTATAGCGATCATAACTCCTATGAACAGCGATGGTTCGATAAACTATGACGAGCTGGGACGCATAATCGACGACCAGATTGAAAAGGGCACAGATGCTATCGTTATCTGCGGTACTACAGGTGAGTCCGCAACAATGACTGACGATGAGCACCGTGACTGCATCAAGTTTGCTGTAAAGCACGTTGCCGGCAGAGTACCTGTGATAGCAGGAGCAGGCAGCAACGATACAAAGTATGCAGTTGAGCTCTCAAAGGAGGCTGAGGCAGCAGGTGCAGACGCACTTCTCCACGTAACTCCTTATTACAACAAGGCTACACAGAGAGGGCTTGTTGCACACTTCACAGCTATAGCTGATGCAGTGAATATACCGATAATACTCTACAATGTTCCAAGCAGAACAGGCTGCGGCTTCGATGTTGCCACCGTGAAGGAGCTTGCAAAGCATAAGAACATTGCAGCTATCAAGGAAGCAAGCGGAAATATCAGCTATGTTGCAAAGCTCATGGCTGAGTGCGGTGATGATATCGACGTATACAGCGGCAACGATGATATGGTAGTGCCGGTAATGTCTCTCGGAGGAAAGGGCGTTATCTCAGTTGCTTCCCACGTTATACCTAAGGAAATGCACGATATGGTACAGTTCTGCCTGGACAACAATTTTGCAGAGGCAACAAAGCTCCAGATAGAGTATCTTGACCTTATCAACGACCTGTTCATCGAGGTGAATCCTATACCTGCAAAGGAAGCGATGAATATGGTGGGCTGGAATGCAGGTCCATGCCGTCTCCCGCTCTGCGATATGACAGACGAGCACAAGGCAAAGCTGAAGGCAACTCTTGAGAGTCACGGACTTATAAAGTAATGTTGAAGACAAAAAATATAATTGCAATATCTGTTTTAGCTGTAATGACAGTATGTTCGCTGATGTCATGCAGTGATAAAAGCAGCAGCTCATCACAAAATTATTCAGTACCGGTAACAGAGGCTACCACTGAATCTTTGTATAACAATGGTTTGGATAACAATGATCCGGATAATATTGGTTCAGGTAACAGTGCTTCAGATAACGATGCTTTAGCAGGGCTGCCCTGCCGTGCAGATGTAGAAGCTATTTTTGAAGTGTGGGATATTAGTACTCCCGAACTTGTACTTGCCTGGCAGTATCCTCAGGAATACCTCGAGGTGCTTGCAAATAATGATCCGGATGAATTCCAATCACTGTATGACGAGGCAAGCGAGCTTTCCGCAGAGCAGACGAAACGTACTGCTCAATATGAAGAGGAATTTTCTGCTCCGATAACCTATGAGACCACCGCAACAGGCTGTGAAAAGCTTGAAAGTGAGGATCTCAAGTTTGTGGAAGAGAATTTTGGCAGAATGTATGAGTCTATCGGACTTGAACCGCCGAAGGTAACTGACGGCTACGAAGTTTTCTGCAATATGAAGGTAAAATCAGGTAGCGAGACGGTTGATGAGCTCGAAGAAGGTGCAATTGAAATTTACCTGGTGGGAGACTCTTGGGTAGTATACTATTGATCGTTAAAGGATGTGTAAATAATGACTAATATAGCAATTTGCGGCGCTAACGGCAAAATGGGCCACAACATTTTCAACTGCGCTGATGCAAGAGAGGATTGTACTGTTGTAGCAGGTGTTGACCTCTATACAAAACAGTATGCTGATTTCCCCATAGTTGAAACACCGGCACAGCTTCCTGTAAAGCCGGATGTTATTATCGATTTTTCAAATCCCTCCTGTCTGGACGGTATACTCGATTACTGTCTGTCTACAGGAACACCCCTTGTAATAGGTTCTACCGGCTACAGCGATGAGCAGATCGCAAAGATCAAAACCTCTGCTCAGCAGATCCCGGTTTTCTTTACATTCAATATGTCACTGGGTATCAACCTCCTTGTGACACTTGCAAAGAAAGCTGCTTCTGTACTGGGAGATCAGTTTGATATCGAGATAGTTGAGAAGCATCATAACCAGAAGATCGATGCTCCAAGCGGAACTGCGATAATGCTGGCAAATGCTATCAACGAGACACTTGACAATTCAAAGCATTATGTGTATGACCGTCACTCACGCCGTCAGAAGAGGGAGAAGTCTGAGATCGGTATGCACGCTATAAGAGGAGGCACTATCGTCGGCGAGCATGATGTTATCTTCGCCGGAAACGATGAAGTGATAACTCTTTCCCATTCAGCAGCTTCAAAAATGGTATTTGCCGAGGGTGCAGTAAATGCGGCTGTATTCCTTAAGGATAAGCCTGCTGGACTTTATGATATGTCAGGATTAGTATAAGATATATTTTCCCTTCCTTCCGGAGGGGAAAATTTTAAAATGGAGGTTAGGGTATGCTTACACATGTTGGGTCGCAGACCATAGAGACAGACAGACTGATACTCAGGCGCTTTGAGTACAGTGACTGTGAGGCAGTATTCAGGAACTGGGCATCAGATGATAATGTGCAGAAAATGTACTCTGAGCCTACATACCATACATTAGAGGAAGTAAACGGGCTCCTTGAAAAGTATATAGGCAATTATTCCCGTGAGGACTACTATCGCTGGGCGGTCATCGATAAGGAAAGCGGCCAGTGTATAGGACAGATAGCATATTTCCTTGTAGACAGCAAGAACCATTTTGCAGAGATAGAGTATTGCATAGGTGAGGAATACCAGTGCAGGGGTTATGCGACAGAGGCAACAAAGGCAGTTATCAGCTTTGGCTTTGACAAGATGAATCTTCATAAGGTACAGATATGCACGAAAACGATAAATGCTCCTTCAAAGAGGGTTATCGAGAAGTGCGGATTCACATATGAGGGAACGCTCAGGGACTATTTCTGTATGGACGGTAAGTATGTGGGAAGGCTATATTTCTCCATACTCCGTGATGAATATGAAAATCGGAGGTAATTGATGGCAACTAAAGAAGAGCTTGAAAAGGCGAGAGAATTATTCAGCAATGATCGTTATGCAACAGAGACAGGCGCTGTCATAGACGAGCTTGGCGATCATTACGCAAAGGTGAGCCTTACGCTCAACGGTCACCATAAGAACGCTATGGGCGGAGTTATGGGCGGAGTATATTTTACTCTTGCAGATTTTGCCTTTGCCGTTGCATCCAACTGGCAGAAGCCTGGAGTTGTGGCGATAAATACATCCATATCCTTTATAGGTGTGCCTAAGACGGAGCGGATAGTTGCGGAGGCGGTACTGGTGAAGGACGGCAGGACGACTTGTTCGTACAATGTAACAGTTAGTGATGAGAACGGGGCACCTGTAGCGATAATGCAGTGTCTTGGATTTCATAAGAATGGCTGATATTATAAAGGCTGCAAGCGGAAGGCTTGCAGCCTTTATCAATGAAATAAGAAAAAAACGCCGAAGGCGGCAAATAATGGGAGTCCAGAGGGTCTGTGATCCTCTGGCAGGTAGGTGTGCGAGGGAGGGCAGCGCCCTCCCTGAAAAGCAGTACAGCAAGCGAAGCAATGCTGTACGGACGGTGCATTTTATGCATCCCTCGGCTTGACCGACACGTTATCATGCCGGTCAAGCCGGGATATACTTAATAAAACCGGCCGTAAAACATTGCTTTGCTCGTTTTACTGCTTCTTAGGAGGGACTCTGTCCCTCCTCGTACACGTCCCTGCCAGAGGATCACAGACCCTCTGGACTCCCATTTCTTGTCGCCTCCGGCGTTTTTTATTTTTGCAGAAGAAAAGCCGCATTGCGCCAGCTCCCCCGTTTTTCGGGAAGCATTCACGCAGCGGCTTTTCTTCTGATTTGTCCCTTACTTATATTCTTACACTGTCCGAGTGCAGGCGGACAGCAGGTAAGACAGAATTATTTTTGTGCCAGCAGCTCCATTCGCATCAATGTGGTATCGAATGCATTTACCTGGCCGTCACCGTCCATATCGGCGGCACTGTACTGCTCCTTGGTCAGCTCTGAATTGCGGAGCAGATATTTCTGTGCGAGAACAAGATCCGGTAAATCGAACCTTCCGTCTGCATTAACATCTCCCGCAACCTTTTCCGGTACCACCTCTGCCGGGATCGCAAGCAGTGTGTAATTCACACAGTAGCTTGCCTGTCCGTTGCAGCCGAGAGTGATCTTTTCGCCGGACTTCATATCCTTCCTGTAAACGTTGAAAACAACATCGTTTGAAGAAGTGAATATTGAGCGCATCAGCGTAAAATCGCCGAGCCATCCCGGAATCTTCTCCACACGGCTGTCCAGCGCTACATAA
>JAAYBK010000237.1 GCA_012718885.1 Ruminococcus sp.
CCTTGAGGAGAAGCATTGCAAGGATAGCGATTATTGCTATTCCGCCTCCGCCTGCTGCTGCACGCTTAGCGGTGCTGCCGCCTGACTGGACTTCCGCAGAATGATCTGCTGAGCCCACCTGGCCTGTGCCCAGGCTCTCGCCTCTTTTACGTGCGCCTTTACCGCCTTCGGTAACCTTTTTTTCTCTTGCCTTTGGTCTGTTCTGTTTAGGATCCATATTGACCTCCAAATTCTGTATGCGAGTATAAAGGCATACTATATCAATAATACATATATTGTACACGCTTTTTTCACAATTGTCAAGAAGAAACTGATATAAGGCTAACTGCGCCGCTTTTCTTTACTGAGCGTTCTTGCATAGGCAAGACTCTGGCGGAGCTGGTCATCCCTGCTAAGCCCGGCAAGCCGGAGCTTATGGGCGTATTCCTGTACCTCATGCAGCATTTCTGTTCCGGACACCCCAGCCGCCGCAAGATCATCAGTGGTAATGTATGGTCGGGACATTATTTCCATGTACCGCTCATACCTCCGGATAAGGAAAACCTCTGTATCATTGGAGCCGGGCAGCTTTCCAAGGCTGTCGCATACTGCAAGCTGTATCAGATCAAAGGGCTCCACTGATGAATCAAAAAGCCTGTTGGTCTTTTTCAGCTTTGAACCGGCATTGGCCATGATATTCGGCTCCATGTGCAGCTCGGCCATGTTCAGTACATATGCCGTCAGTTCTTCATCAGCACCAAGGCGCTGAAGGAAAACACTGATAAGAGGCAAGCCCTCCTTTTCATGCTGATAGGAGTGGACAACTCCATCTTCGCTGACAGTCGTGCAGACCGCTTTTCCAAAATCATGGCACAATGCAGACATCATGAATGGAATGGGCTGCTTAACTGTCTGCCGGCGTTTCGCGGCTTCATCAATCACCATCATTGTATGCGTCCACACATCCCCTTCAAGGTGATGCTGTATATTCTGAGGCAGTCCGATAAGCAGCTTCATTTCCGGGAACCATTTGTCAAGCCGTCCCGCCCTGCGAAGCTCCTCAAAAAACAGTGACGGCTTATCTGTTGAAATGAGCATATCTGATAAAATTCGCATGACCTGCTCCCCGGTCATTGCTGAAAGGGCATTGTACATATTATTTCTCCTGTTACCAGAACGCCTCCGGTTTGAGTAAAATTAATTATATACCGAATCAAAAACAGAACCGCTTAACAACAGGCGGTCCTGAAAAGAATTATTAGGAAATCGTTTAAGAAAAAGCAAACGAGAAAAAACAAGTGCCCCCGTGAAAGGGGGCACTTGCTTTGTGCTGGTGCCGCTGACCGGACTTGAACCGGTACGGATTTAACTCCGAGGGATTTTAAGTCCCTTGTGTCTGCCAATTCCACCACAGCGGCAATCAACTTAAATATTATATCACGATAGTTCAAAAAAGTCAAGCCCTGAAAGATAATTTAAAATATTATCATAATAGTTCCGTCAAAGCTATGGACATACGGCTTGAAATATGGTATAATAAGCACAAAGGAGCTGATCCTATGACTTTGATCTATAAAGCTATTTTAATTTTCACAGTATCTTCTATGATATGTTTTGCTTCAGCGGCTGATTTACAGGCATTTGCTGCCTCCGGCAGCAGTTCATCCGCACCTTCAAAGGGAGTGACTGCCGCTGTCATTATTGGACTGTTTGTGGCAGTTTCTATAGTTTCAGCCATTATCACATATAAAATAAGAATGAAAGGCTCCGGAGAAAAGTCCGATAAAGACGGCAAGGAGGAATAAACATGGATATTGAGCTGTATATCAACTCGAAATTTCAAGGCTTCTTCCCTCTTCATGTCATTGAGGAACGCTTCGATAACGCCCGTGCTCAGGCGGAGGCTATGCTGCCTGAGATCGAATGGGACGATGTAGTTCTATATGCTATACTCGCCTACGACGAGGAATCTCAGGCACTTA
>JAAYBK010000238.1 GCA_012718885.1 Ruminococcus sp.
GAATTCAGCCTTGCCGTCAAAATATGTGATAACGCCTTTTTCAAGCTCAACGTCGAAGCTTGTCTCAGCTATGGATTCCTCACCTTTGAATACAGAAAGCTCAACTTTTCCGTTGAATTTATCGTTGGAATAGTAGTTTATCTCTGCTCCGGCTGTGATCTCCTTCTCATTTCCGGCATAAACGTAATATTCACTGAGTATAGGTCCGAACCAGGTTATTTCAAACTTGGTCTCCTCATTCTCACCCTGTTTTTCATCTATAGCAGGCGGTTCGATTATCTGAAGTTTAGCAGTATTTCTGCAAACCTCCTTGCCCTCATACAGACAGATGACTGTAACATCATATTTCTCTGCTGATGATGTATCAGGGACAAATTTCAGCGGAGTTCCGGTAATAATATTCTTTTCCGGTACAAGGACTGCATCTTCTATAGAAGAAGTGATCTCCTTGCCTTTTCTGGAAACGACAGTCTTCATCTTAACGTTCCGTTCAACATTTGTAGCGTAAAGAAGTGAGTATGAAGCGGATACCTCTGTATCAGTGCCTTTCACTGCTGCATGAGTATCCAGATCAACTAACAGATCTGTTATCTCAGTTGAATCTTCGCTTGTTCTTTCAGGTACGGTAATATTGATACGCTGATTCTTCAGGAGCTCATCTCCTTTATAGAGCTCCACAAGAACATAGATGCCCTCATCGCTTGGTTCGGAAAGTGTGAAATCAGCCGAATCAACTTCAACACTTTTCTCGCTTTCAGGACAGTTTACCTTGCATGAGTTTTCGTATACAGCGTTTTCACCGTTGATTACAGTGAATTTAAGGTCAAGCTCAGCATCATAATTGCTGGTATAGCCTATACTTGTAGAAGCTGTTATTGAGCTTGATTTTTCTGCACTTGCTTCATTGCTGCTCAGTTCAGTATCAAATGAAGTTATGCTTATCTTGTTTTCAAGGTCAAGCTTATCAAGGAGTCTTATTACAAGTGATGTCGTATGAACGCTCTCCGCAAAGCTTCCGTTTGGTTTTTCAGAGCTGTCAAGTGCATTTACGACGCCTATCTCATCGAAGTCTAAGTCTGCTGCCTGCATTGCAAGATATTTGTATACAGTTTTTTCAATATCGTTGTCCGAATAGCTGTCTGATATGTTATTTTCAATATATGAAAGTGAGTTTTCAAGCGGTGACAAACTGTAATTGTTAGCAGTCAGGAATCTTCCCACGTTGTAAACAACCATTGAGGTCAGAACAGGATCACTGCTGTTTTGTTCCGAATACGAATAGCCGCCGTCCTCATTGACAGAACCGATAAGGTATGAGCATATATTGGTACCGGAAATATCTGATCCGGAATAACCGGTTTCATTCAGAGCCTCGAGCACAAGAACTGAATCGAGAACATCACTGGAATAATCCGGATACAGTCCGAAACCGCCGTCAGCGTTCTGAACTGTTTCCATTTTGCTGAGATAACTGCTGTTGCCTGATGCAGAAGCTATCCTTGCGGAAATATCCGTATTGCTGAAATCAGCATTGTCTTCCAACCATTTAATATTGTTTTCATCTGGCTGCTCTCCGGCTTTTCTCAAAGCTATAAGAGCGTCAGAGGTTTCGTTTACCAGCTTATTGCTGCCGAAACTGTTGTCTGAATTTTTTCTGGATCTGAGATATTCCGCTGATTTTTCAATGATCTCGCTGCGGACAGCTTTAGAATCACTTGGCACTGATCCATTGGTTTTTATGCCGATCATTGCACAGGTATTAAGCGTCAATACAGAACTGAGAAACACAGACATAGCTTTTCTCTTTTTTCTGAAATTACGTCCTGAAAAATTCAATTACATCACTCCTCCTGGTCGTTATATTGTTTACCGGTAAATATTATCCGGTATCAGTCTGAACTGTGTCGGACTTTAATTCTAATGATACCATGATACTGGCAAATTGTCAATATCATACTCAGAATATACGATCAGTATATAATGACGGATAGAACTCTATATTGCTTTATTTGTAAGATGCCGTATCGGAATGGTACAGCATCATTGCATACAATATTTTTTGTTGAATCCTATATATCATATACAAAAATAATCAGAACTATTGTAAACTGTTTTGCGCGAAGAAATGATCTGCTGAGAATACTGATAAGGTGCTATTTTTGTTTCACAGCGGTGAAGTGATAATGAATAAGAAGTATGAGCTGTTGTTTGATCTTAGAATATAAAGAATGCAGGCAGCCGAAGCTGCATGTTTTCGTTATTATTCGGGAGCTGTGTATTTTTTCTTCATTGTTTTTACTCCTTTAGGTTTTATAAAATTTGATGTTAATTAACTGTTACGTGATTAATTATCATCTATCGTTAAGATTATATCTGTACTACACTTGATGCCAAAGACGGATACCGTTTTTCAAAGGCAATGCAAAATTCCGGATCTATCAGTAAATATGACATCATTAACACATATCTGCCTCACGTTTTTTCTAATTTCAAAATAGAAGGCAGAGGCCTGGGAAATGCTGTTGATCTCGAATTTCTGCTTTATTATCTCACAAAGCCGGAATGTCAGCTTTCTGTTCGTGAAGAGATCTATATCGACAGTATGCTGAATCTTTTGTGAATAAAACAAAAAAGTTCCATGTGCCACACACATGGAGCTGAATCTACGAAGCGAATAAACAGTTACATATATTTTGTGATATGATTTTTTGACAAAGTCTTAAAAATAGAGATTTTTTGTATATCATCTTTTTAGTCCTGAACTTGCAGAATTTTGACACTATATTGCAAAATATAGTGTCTTTTACTTTTTTGCCTGAATATACGCTTGTGTTGGCAAGAAAGAACTGCTCGCAGGATGGATTATATACTATCTTGCGAGCAGTTATATTTTTTGATTATTTGCCGATAATGCGATTTGTACATCAATTATACATCAATTGTGTTTCTATTTCTCTATTTACCGCCCCGTATCAGCGGGTGTTTTTTATTATCACGGCGTATTTTGTTAACTTTGGTTAACATGGCTGGTGAATAAATCTGAGTAAATAGTTAACGGCAGCCAAAAGGCTGCCGTATTTTACTTTAACTTTAAAATATTAGTTTTTTCAAAAATCTGTTCACCTGTTGGTTTTGTAGAAGACTGCAACTGCTTGCATATGAAATAGTTCCGTTAAACCTTTACCGCCATCTATAGAGTCTCCGGTCAGTTAAAGTTGTCAGACATCAGAAATACTTGATGCTGGATATAAGAGCTGCAGGTGCTATAAGACCTGCTGAAAGCAACACATTCATGCATTGTTGTCAGCTGTTTTTTGAGATGCATTTTGTTCCTGTAAGAAAGCGAAGTATCGGTATTCTGAAAGTTATCTCACAGCACATAAACGTGAGTAAATATGCGGATATAACGGGGATGATATTTAGAAGAACGGTATTTGCTTCTGACACATGTGAAAAAATATACTGTAACAACACTACCCATACAAAATGGAAACTGAAAAAAGAAAAAGATATTTCTGACATATGTCCTGGGAGTTTGCCTGTAAAATCAAGATTTCTTTTACCAATACCCATAAGGGAAAGGAGCATGAACCATTCAGCTGTGAAGTTTGTTATGGTGTTAAGTAAATGATACTTAGTTTCCGACCAGATAAACAAATATACATTAAAGATACTTGCGGACAGTCCGAGAAACAGTAATACAGCCTTGTATTTCACAGCTTTATCTATAATGATATCGTTTGAAAAAAAATAATATCCCAAAAGAAAAATGTATAGATACTCAGCGAAGCTTTTACCGCCTACAGACAGAATCTGACTCAACAGTGGAAGTGGCACACCAAGAACGACAACAAGCCAGAATGGCATATCAAATTCAGTCTTTGAAATATATTTCTTCTGGAACTCTATTATGAATACTGCGACAGTTGATATCATAAACAGATAGAGCAGGAACCAGAATTGTCCGAAAGAAAAACCACCGTCAGCTCCTGTCAGGTCGGTATACTTCGTGAAGAAAACGGCATAATGAGCCAGGAAGCCTTTGCTATATCCGTAATTATACTTGTCAGCAATATATGTCATTACAGGCATGAGAAACAGTGTACCGAATAACAGAGGAATCAGTAATCGCTTTGCACGTTCTGTCATGTAGTTAACGTAAGTTCGCTTTCTAAGTGCATATTTAGTACTGATACCAGCAAGAAGAAACAACAGTGGCATATAATATGGGCTGAAAAAGACTATCAAACTGCTCAGCACTTTATTGCCGTGAAAGAAAATATAATTAGGCTCCTCCCATACATTCCACGCCATTGCTGCATGGTATGGGATAAGAAGCAAAATGGCGATCCATCTTAAATTATCGATAAAGTGTTTTCTCATATGCTTTGTAAATTGCTGAGGAGGCTCTTTCAGATTTCCTCAATATCGGAGCAGACTTGATACATTTCTGATTGCCGATAATGAGACGTTTCTTCGCCTCTTCGGCTGATATTCTGTATTCTTTCATCGTATTCACCTTTATTTCTTTCCTGAACTTGCTCAGTTTTTTCGTGATCTTCATTTCATCTATTATAACATTAATGTCTGGTCTTGTAAATAGCATTTCTGTGTGCTATAATTAAGAAAAAACATAGGAGCAGGTTGAATAAATCTGAAAATGAAAGGATATATGGGATATGGCTTCAATTGCAATAATTACAGGAGCGACAGGCGGCCTCGGACAGGAATTTGTCAGGGAAATGCTGAAAGAAAACATAGACGAGATTTGGGCAGTTGCAAGAAATGAGGAAAAGCTCGGCAGGCTGAAAGAGCAGTTTGGTGATAAGCTCCGTACTGTTAAGTGCGACCTGAGCAAAGCTGATGATCTGGCGGAACTTAATGACCTTATCAATGCCGAGAAGCCAGATATAAGGCTTCTTATCAACAACGCAGGTATAGGAGATATGGGAGTAAGTTCTGAGTTTTCAGCCGAAAAGATATCAAAAACAGTAGACCTGAACTGCAAGGCGGTATGTCTGCTGTGCAATTACACGATACCTTTTATGTCAAAAGGGGCAAGGATACTGAATATATCTTCAGCTTCATCGTTCCAGCCTGTTCCGTACATCAATCTTTATGCGGCGAGCAAGGTATTTGTGCGCTCGTATACACGCTCACTGAATGTGGAGCTTAAGAGAAAGGGGATAATCTGTACAGCGGTCTGTCCTGGATGGATAGACACTGATATGCTGAATAAGGAATACAAGGGCAAGCCTGTGAAGTTCCCGGGTCTTGTTTCTCCTAACAGAGTGGCCGTTCAGGCTCTTCGGGATTCTTCAAAGGGTAAAGATATGTCAGTCTGTACGCTTTTTGTTAAGTATGAGCACTTCCTCAGCAAGATCCTTCCGCAGAAAGTACTTATGAAAATATGGATGTATGGGATAAGGGATTATGTATAAGATAGAGACAGAACGCGGTGACCTTTTTGACGTGAATATGATGATAGCCATGCAGGTAAAGGTGTGTGGCTTTGCGACGGAAACTGAATTGACAGAAGCTTTCAGAACCGCTGTCTGTGCATTCGAGATACTAAACTGCAAGGTGGTCATAGACGAGAAGGGTGGCGCTTTTTATGAAAATTACAAGACTCCGATGCACAGCATAGTTTTTCGAAATTTTGAGCTTGAAGAGCTGATACAGGAGCAGGAACGAATAAGGTTCAGATTAGAGGACGGAGAGTTTATTCGCTGTTTTGTTTCGCTTTCGAATACAAAAGAAATGAAGATTTGCTTTCTTATGCATCATCTGGGCGGAGACGGGAAGTCACTATGCTACTTCATAGAAGCTTTTATGAAGAGCCTAAGCGGCGAAAAATGCGAGTACCGTAGGATACAGTTGCTGAACAATGAAACACTGCCTAAGACTTCAAAGCTGTCTTTCTTAGCTTCATTGGTAACGAAGGTGTACAACAGGAAATGGCAGAAACAGCGCAGAATTTTCAGTTTTGAGGATATGGAAGCTGCATATGAAAAGTTCTGGAAGTCCCATAAAACAACTGTGAAAAACGTTGTGACAAATGGAGAAGAACTCAGCAGAAAGCTTGGAGAATGCAAAGCGAACAAGATAGGCTTTACTTCATATACTATCGCAGAAATGATAAAGGATATACCGCAGGTCCAGGATATTGGTCTTGCCGTAGACGGAAGACAGGATCGCAACAGAACAATGAGCAATCAGGCAACGGGTATAGCGGTCAGATACAGATTTGACAAGCGGAAGACAATTTCTGAGAATGCTGCTGTTATTGACAGAGAAATGAAGAAAAAGCTTCGTGATGACAGTTATAAGTATCTGGTACTGCGCTTTATGAGTACATTCGAGCCTACGCTTGTGGATGCTGTGAATCTTGAATTTGCAGGACATTTTCACAGCAGAATGACCGAAAGACTTGCCAAGATACTGGGCTATGGGCAGAATACAAAGGATATAAGCATAACAAATCTGACAAGGCTTGATATCCCAACCGAGTATGGTGCTTATAGGCTTACCGACTTCATTTTCGTGCCTCCAGTTGTATCATACGGCAAAAATATAATCGGAATGGTAACAATAGGTGACCACTTGAATACGACATATCATCGCTATCAAGACGGATAAAATAATTATAATTACACTTTTAAATGTTAGACGCAGTATAGGATTTACGTATATCAATAAGGGGGACATAATATGAACAGGATAATGAGATCATTGAAAAATATCAACGGCAGAATGTTTCTTGCTTTGCTTGTTATGGGACTTTGTCCTACGCTGTACACAACACTGAGGACTTTCTTTCTCGGACAGATGCCCGGAGAATGGTCGTACTCTATTGCCGGGCAGCTATCGTGGGTGAATCTGCTGTATGAAGTAATAAACGAAGCCATTGTTCTGCCGCTTTACTTTTTTATGGGGCAAGCTGTTGCGAACAAAGAGGAGTACTCCAACAGGATACGGAGCGGATTATTAGTCTCGCTTGGGATATATACGGTATGCTCTGTGCTTGTTATGATATTTGTACATCCGCTGCTGAGATTTATGGCGGTATCTCCTGATATCATCTCAGAGTCAGCAAGCTATATACGAATAGAGTGTATTGCAAATGTATTCGGTATCCTTTACAGCTTTATCTGCGTCGCTCTTATAACTATCGGCAAAGATAAGCTTGTCTATGCGATAACTGCTGCTAAACTATTATTGAGCATTATTCTTGAAACGATGTTTGTTTCAAATCTGCCAGTATCACTGAAACTCGGCGTAAACGGAATCGGCGTATCGAATATTATTTCAAACCTGATTCTGTTTGTGATATCTGCCTTTCTTATATGCAGCTGCGGCTATCCGATATTTGAAAAGACAAAGCTTTCGTTTGTCTGGATGAAGGATTTCTTCAGGATAGGCGGTATTTCAGGTCTGGAGTCCTTTGTCAGAAACATAGCCTATATGTTAATGGTATCCCGCATGGTGAATATAGTCGGCGAGCAAGGAACTTACTGGGTAGCTAACAACTTCATATGGGGCTGGATGCTGCTGCCGATAATCCAGCTTGGCGAGCTTATCAAGCAGGAAACAGCAAAGGACAAGAACGCTGTCAGGAACAATACTCCCGGATACTTTGCTATCACTGCTATGACTTGTTTGCTTTGGGTAGTAACTATCCCGCTGTACAAGCCATTCATGCAGTACATCCTTAATTACAGCGACTTGGATAAGCTGTTCGAGCTTGTAATGGTACTGTTCGGGTTCTATGTTTTATACTCATTTCAAAACGTATTCGACGCAACGTTTTACGGCAGAGGCAAGACGACATATATGCTGTTTGAGTCTATGGTAACTAACAGCATTTATTACGGAACCTTCTTCATTCTGTATTTATGCGGAATATGGAAGCCGACGCTCATCGGTATAGCGTTGATGTTCGGCTGCGGAAACGCCTTTGATACAGTCGTATCTTTCGTTGCATACCGCTATTTCCTTAAAAATGAGAATATTTGAATACATTCGGATGCAATTTGCTATTTAGAAGGCAGCCCATTACGGGCTGCCATTCATTATATATCGCTTTCTATATAGAAAGTGCTTAGACCGCTGCCATATTTTAATAGAAGTCCATGTACAACGAGCTGTTTTATCGAATTTTCAACAGAAGCATCATTTGCTTTCCCCGAATCCATTAAACCATACTCTGCTTTCAAATGGCTTTTTAGCCACCCGATGTGTTTCTTCAGCAGGCTTTCCTATGGGTAATATGCATAAGATCTTATAGTCGTCAGGTATTCCCATATGAGCAGCTATCTTTCCTGCTATATCATCATCATCAGTTATGTGACCTTCGTACCAGCAACTCTCGTAGCCAAGTGCCTTGATAGCTAACAGCATATTTTCAATAGCCGCACTGTAATCCTGAACATTAAAGCATTTATCACGATAAGCAACTATTCTTTGCGTAAGGACAAGAATAAAGGCAGGTGCAGTTTCAGCAACCGGAGGTTCAATCAGTGATTTTATTTCCTTCAACAGCACTGTATCGTCAACTGCAATAAATGAAGAAGTCTGTTTATTGCATCCTGACGGAGCAGATGCTCCTGCTTCAAGTATCTTCACCAGATCAGCTTTGGGAACGGGAGTGTTTAAATATTACCCACGATAACTTGTTCTGTTCTTTATAATATCAAGAATATCCATACTATTCCCCTTTATATCCCTTTGTGCAAGCAGATTCCTTTCTTTTTCAAAGAAAGCCTTTCTCATTTGTTCATATTCAGAATCGGTACAGACCTCTCTGCATTTCGGTTCAAATGATTGTGTTACAGCAAAGCATTCTTTCATGTTATCACAAGGGAATCCGGAGCATTCAGAGCAGTTACTGATAGCTCTGTCTTCACAGCACTTTACGACCTTATACCGGCACCAGTTCTCGGGTTTGCATCCGGTGCAGGATATTTCATCATTGGATACAATTCTGTCACGGTAGCCTATTTTCAACCACAGTTCGGCTGTATGCCGTAATTCATCTTCTGTTTTCTCATACTGATGGGCGATATATCTCGGACAAGCCGAGCAATCGTTTCCGCAGGCTGCAATTATTTTATCCATAGGAAAGCCTCCGTTCGTTTTTTCAAATATGTAGTAAGTTTAGTTGCTTCCCATTCCTTTACCAAATGCCGTAAGATAGCCTACTATGTATGCTACACTTATCATTCCGCATAGGCAGCACGATGTTAGAATTATCTGAGTGATATTACCTGCAAATGTGGCACAGCACAGTATACATGATGCAACACAAAGTATACCTGTTATGATACCGAAAACGATTGAAGGAATATGAGCATATGTGCCGCTTTTGGCGGTTACAAAGAATAGTAATACAGCAGCGGCAGAAGCTATGCAGCACAGAACAGTGTCAATCACTGCAGGAATCATGTATCCTTTACGATAAAAATATATTCCTGATATTGCAATCAATTCCGGGATAACTGTATAAATCGCTGATAGTATAAAATCTCCGGCATCAAGATCAGATATATCGATCACTGCATAAGCTATCCCTGCAAGTATAAGCGAGAGCAGATACAGAAACCATAGATGTGAAATAAGATAAGCCATATTATACACCTACCGTTTTGAGTTGTTTTTATTACATCACATACCGGCTGTCTCTTCAAGATGAAAACGGAAAGATGTATTGTAAATAGCGCATTAATGTGCTATAATAAAGAAAAAACTCAGGAGCAGATTATGTCAGTAGAAAACGGTGAATGGATAATGCACGGACTTGCCTGGGATGATCCATACAGGATACGAAGTCCGAAAGAGCTAGTGAACTGGATAAATGAAGTGGGCTTTCTGCCTTTATTTGGTAACGGAGTAAAAGGCTTTTCCGTCGAAGAGCACGTATCGGCAGATTACTGGTGGACCGGCGACAGAGAACAGGATCCGTGGGAGTGGCGAGAGATAATCGCCGCAGGTCATGAAGTTGTATACGGTAAATTCTTCGATAAAAAGGCAGGCTTCATCAGCCTTGAATGGCTTCCTTATTTCGTCAATTTTAGGCGTGACGGCTATGACTTCGACTCAGCTTGGGAGGACAGCAAAGTTAATCGCCGTGAAAAGCTGATTATGGATGTTCTCACCGATACCGACAGTAACGGAGATATTGTCTGGAGCGACAAGCAGATACTCACCACCGATCTGAAAAAGCTGGCAGGCTTCGGAAAGGGTGGAGAGAAAAACTTCCCTGGTATCACAACAGACCTGATGATGAAGACATATCTTGTTACTGCCGACTTTCACAGGCGAAAGAATAAGAAAGGCGCTGAGTACGGTATGCCTGTATCGGTGCTGCTTCCTCCCGAGGCTGTGTGGAGATATGATACGGTCACTTCCGCATACAGCGAATCTCCGCATGAATCTTGGGAACGCATTGTAAACCGAGTTAAAGAACTTTATCCTGATGCTTATGAAGCTGATATTATAAAGCTTATCGGAAAAGAGCCGAAATAAGGAGATAGTAATATGAGAATACTGAATTTGCACGGCTTCATTGGCGAAGCCGAAAATGAGAACTACAAGGCGCTTAGTGAGATATTCCCTGCTGAAGATATCATCTCACCAAAGCTGAATTACAAGGAAACATCTCCCGAGAAGCTGCTCGAGCAGCTTTTTGATATGGTGGATACCGATGATTTTATATTTGTAGGACAAAGCCTCGGCGGGTGGTATGCTCACAAGCTTAGTCGCAAATTTAACTGCCCTTGTATTCTGACAAATCCCTGTTATTCTCCACATGAATTAGAGTTTATTACTGAATCAGATATCCCTGATGAGTTCGTTGTACAGTATTATGAGATGTCAGTTAATGATAAAAACGAACTTGCTTATTCATTTTGTAGCGATGGTGATAC
>JAAYBK010000239.1 GCA_012718885.1 Ruminococcus sp.
AGCGACTATCTCCGCCTGACTCAGGAGATAAGGATGCTCCGTGAACAGGGAAATGAGGTCACAGAGATATCCTCCCCGTCAAAGAGCTATTTCAAGCGTCTGCTGTATGTGTACAGGAAGCTGCTCTTCACCAGGGTATCCGGATACGATATGGTATTCGTTGGCTTTGCCCCTCAGCTCATTCTTCCCATATTCAAAAGAAAGCTGAAGAAGAAGCCGCTGGCTATCGACTTCTTCATATCCCTGTATGACACCTTCTGCTATGACAGGAAAAAATTCCGTCCAAAGAGCATCCCCGGAAGGCTGCTGAAGCGCCTTGACAGAAAAACTCTTGCCGCTGCTGATATGGCGATCTGCGACACAAAGGCTCACGGCCGCTATTTCTGCAAGGAATTCGGCTTTGACGCTGAGAAGATGAACGTGCTGTATCTCGAAGCTGATACCAGCATATACTATCCCCGTGAGACAGCTCCTCATGATGATTTCACAGTGCTTTACTTCGGAAGCGTTCTTCCGCTCCAGGGAGTTGAAGTGATACTCAAGGCAATAGATATCCTTAAAGACGAAAAGGGACTGCGCTTCATATTCGTAGGACCTCTCGGCGAAAACAACACCCGTACCGGAGAAAATATCACCGAATACATAAACTGGCTCTCACAGGATGAGCTCGCCGAAAAGATCGCCTCCGCCGACCTTTGTCTGGCAGGACATTTCAACGGCAGCATTATGAAGGCAAAGCGGACTATCCCCGGAAAAGCCTATATCTACCACGCAATGGGCAAGCCGATGATACTGGGCGACGGTCCTGCCAACCACGAGCTTTTCAGAGAGGACGGCGAAAGCGTTTATTTCTGTAATATGAGCGATCCGGAGGCTCTTGCAGAGCTTATACTGAAAATAAAAAGGCAGGAGAAGTCCTGATATGAAAAAAGCTATAAAAATAGCAGGAAACGTCCTTATGATAGCAGCACTTGCCTTTGTGGTGAAAAAGCTGCTGGATATGGACATAAGCCCCTCGGATTTCCGCTCGCCGGAGGTCATTGCAGCCCTTATCATAGGTACTGTGATGCAGACCGGTATAATCATAATATCCTGCATCCCCTGGCTGATGTTCACCCGTTCCCTTTCCGGAGTAAAGATACCCTACTCCTCGGCGATGCCAGTATATACTCAGTCCAATCTGTACAAGTACCTGCCCGGAAACGTGTTCCAGTATGTAGGCAGGAACAAACTTGCGGCTGATATGCAGATAAGCCATGTGGATGTAGCCTGCGCCACAGTCCTTGATGTGCTCTTCTGTGTGCTCTGGACAGGTATCATATCCGTCATACTCCTTGGCAGCAAGATTGCTGAGCTCATGGGAAAGTACGGCCGCAATCTCCTTATAACAGGCATAGCCGGAGTGCTGCTGCTCCTGCTGCTGATAGCTGTTATAAGGCTTAAATTCAAGGACAAGGCAGTCTCCTATATATCACGCTATTCCAAGGCATTTGAAAAGGAGAACAGGCCACAGCTCCTCTTCGGGATATTCTATTATTTCGCCCACAATATCGTTTCGGC
>JAAYBK010000240.1 GCA_012718885.1 Ruminococcus sp.
GAGCACTCGGCTGTTAACCGAGTTGTCGCCCGTTCGAGCCGGGCAGGGGGAGCCATAGAGGTCAATGATAACATTGACCTCTTTTTTGTAATATATGAAAAAATGGAGGGTGAGCTTATGAAAATGAAAAGAATGATATGTGTCGTATTTGCAATGTGTTTCTTCCTTGTGGGCTGTCTCGGCAATGACAGTTCAAAAAACGAAAAGGATGACTATAAGGCTATCCAGACTCTTACTGATGAACTCAGATCGCTCTCCTCTACTTCACTTATGTCTACTGTTGGCGATAATGGTTCCTGGAATATCTTTGAGCTTGGACTGATGTATGAGAAGGATGATGAGTTCTTCAAGAGACTACGTTCCGATCTGGGAGATGATTTTCATTGGAAGCTCTCAAACGGAGATTCACTCTTTATTGGTATACTTCCTCACCGGAAAAGCTTCCGCATATATGCCGGTACTCCTGATGAATCCCATATGATCTATCCTGACTGGAATTATGACCGCCTGAAAAAGAAGTGATATCAAGAGGTATTCACCTTGCTGTGGATACCTCTTTGTTTATTAAGGATTACTTAATAATCCCTGTGCTATAATCATTACATAAAGAACAGACCTGTTTCTAAGGAGGGACTTTATGTTTTTTAATATATTGAAAAAGGATCTTAAGCGCAAGAGGACTTCCAATATAATCATACTGATATTTGTTACTCTTGCCGCTATGTTTATCTCAAGCAGCGTTAATAATATTATTTGCGTACTCAGAGGTATTGACGGATTTTTTGATAAGGCAGGCCTTGACTGCGATTATATCG
The DNA here is from genome assembly GCA_012718885.1 of Ruminococcus sp. Taxonomy (GTDB): domain Bacteria; phylum Bacillota; class Clostridia; order Oscillospirales; family Ruminococcaceae; genus Ruminococcus. The sequence goes on from JAAYBK010000240.1 coordinate 816, forward strand.
TTGTTGCTGCTGTCAATGTCGATGATCCGCTGAGGGATATCCTCGAAGACTCAGATGCTGTCACAGACTACAGGGAGGAGCTTCAGCTCTTATGCAAGAGCACCGATTTTTCTATAAACGGTGGGAAGGCCTTCGACTTCGGCGGCGCCTCATTCTTCCTCTCTATTGACAATGCGAAGATCAGCTACTTTGACGCTCATAATGATAAAATTAACTCAGTCAGTGAGGGCGAAATGTATGTCCATGTCAATCTTCTGAAAAAAAGCGGCCTTGAGCCCGGGGATGTTGTCACAGTTGATATGCAGGGCGAGAAGCTTGAGCTAAGGATCGCCAGTGCTATGAAGGATGCTGTTCTCGGTTCGTCCTTCCTTCCTGATTATCGTTTCATAGTCAACGACAAGGACTACCAGAAGCTTTGCAGTTCGCTGGATAATGTGGAAAAGAGAAGCTGTGGTCTATATTATATCTATTCCGACGACACAATTAGCCTTAAGGAGGATATTACTGAGGCTAAAGGCGTACAGTTTGGCGCTTCTGTAAAAATGCTCCGCACCTGTTATGTTATGAACATGATCGTTGCAGCATTGCTGCTCATCATAAGTGTTGGACTTATCCTCATTTCCTTCGCTGTTCTTCGTTTTGCTATCGGTTCTACGATCTCAGAGGAGATACGTGAGATCGGTGTTATGAAATCTGTTGGCATACCCGACAGGGCTATCCGCCGCCTTTATATCATAAAATATCTGGCTATTTCCGTCATTGGTGCTCTTATAGGTGCAGCAGCGTCTATACCCTTCGGCAAGATGCTCCTTGATATCATATCCAAGGAAATGGTACTTGACGGAAATAATACAGTACCCGTGGCTCTGCTCTGTTCAGTGGCTGTTGTCTGCATAATTATGCTTTTCTGCTATAACTGCACAAGACCTGTCAGCAAGCTTTCTCCTATCGACGCTGTAAGGAGCGGTCAGACCGGCGAGAGATTCGGCAGGAAGAGCATACTCAGTCTTGGAAAGAGCAGGCTTGGCACATCAGGTTTCCTTGCTGCCAATGACTGTCTCAGCGCACCGAAGCAGTTCGGACTTATCACTGTTATACTTACGCTCTGTCTGCTTCCCGTTATGATCCTTGCCAATGCAGCAAATACCCTTTGCAGCGATAAGCTTATCCATATGTTCTGCACTACAAGATCAGATGTATATATCGTCGACAGCAACAGGACTATGGACATCATATACGGCGATGAAGGCGGCGATCTGAGAAATGCAAGAGAGATCGAGCGGATACTGGCTGAAAACGGTATGCCATGCAAATGTCATGTTGAGCTGTATTACAAATATCCAATCAGATTCAATGATAATAATATGGTGCTGATGTTCATGCAGTGCAAGGAGACAAAGACATCGGATTACGTTTACACAGATGGTATCCCTCCGGCAAATGAGAATGAGATCGCTCTTGCTCCCCATGCTGCCGAGCTTGTAGGAGCTGAGGTAGGGGATACTGTGATGATAGAGGTAGACGGAGAGTACAGACCCTTCCTTGTGACAGCACTTTTCTCCTCTTTCAACCAGTTCGGTGAGATTGGACGTTTTCACGAGAACTTACATACTTCTCTGACTAACTGCAACGGCACAATGGCATTCCAGGTGGATTTCGATGACGATCCAGACAAGAAGGAGCTTGCAGAGCGCATCGAAAGGATAAAGGATATATTTGATAATGAAAATGTATTCGACGCAGCAGGATATTCCAAGGACTGCACCGGTGTTGCTGATGTTATAAGAGCAGTAGAGCTGCTGTTCTTCATCATAACCATAATTGTCACTATACTCATTGTAGTTCTTATGGAGCGCTCATTTGTATCAAACGAGAAAAGCGAGATCGCACTTATGAAGGCAATGGGATTCAGAAGCAGCACTATAATCGCGAAGCATACTCTGCGATTTGTCATAGTATCTGTAATTGCAGCCGTGATAGCTGTCATATTGTGTCTGCCGCTGACCGGAGTGGTGCTCAATCCTGTTTTCTCGATAATGGGCTCCACAGCCTGTATAGAATACAAGTTTGTTGCCTGGGAGGTATTCGGTTTATACCCAGCGGCAATAATCCTGATAACCGCTGTGAGCGCATTTATCGCTTCACTTTCTACTGTTTCGATCACAGCCTCACAGACTGCTGATATAGAATAAGGAGGATATTTATGGAAAAGATTCTTGAAGTCAGATCACTCTGTAAGACATATATCGTCAATAAACACCAGAATAATGTTCTGAAGAATGTGGATTTCTCTATTGACCAGGGAGAGATGCTGGCTGTGATGGGACCTTCCGGCTCAGGCAAATCCACACTGCTCTATACCGCTTCCGGTATGGACAGGGCTACCTCCGGCGAGATAATTTTCAATGGAAGAGATATCGCCGGTATGTCGTCAAAGGAGCTTGCCGAGCTGAGGCTGAACGATATGGGCTTTATTTTTCAGCAGATGTATATGCTGAAAAATCTTACGGTACTTGACAATATCATACTTCCTGCGGTACAATCTAAGAAGAATACCAAGTCGAAGAAGGAAAAGGTCGCATACGGTCAGGAGCTTATGAGAAGGCTCGGTATAATAGAGGCTGCCGGAAATGATATAAACGAGGTCTCCGGCGGACAGCTCCAGCGTGCTTGCATATGCCGCAGCATGATAAACAGTCCGGAGATAATATTTGCCGATGAACCTACAGGCGCTCTCAACCGCAATGCTTCCGACGATGTTATGGAGGAGCTCTCAAAGCTGAACAAGGATGGTACTGCCATTATGCTTGTCACCCATGATGCAAGAGTCGCAGCAAGGTGCGAGAGGATAATATTCATCATGGACGGCAATATCAAGGGTGAGTATAAGCTTGGAAAAATGTCCTCCGGCGCAAATATGAGAGACCGTGAAAGGGCTCTGAACAACTGGCTCATGGAAATGGGCTGGTAAGTCCGATGCTCAAGAGGAGCTTTTGATATGATCGATATACTTATTGTTGAGGATAATCCGGAGATCGCTGAGACACTGACGGATTTCCTAAGAGCGGAAAACTATGTGGTAAGCGTAGCAAATAACGGCGAAAAAGCCTTGTCCCTGTTTGAAAGATACGGGGCAAGGCTTGTCCTGCTGGATATAATGCTGCCGGGAATGGACGGCTTTTCAGTATGTGAAAGGATAAGGCGCAGCAGCGATACCCCTATAATCATACTCAGTGCAAGAGGAGACAAGTCCGATAAGCTCAGCGGACTGAATCTCGGCGCTGACGACTATATGGAAAAGCCCTTTGATATCGATATACTTATTGCAAAGATATCAGGCATATTCCGCAGGAGATACTCCATAGACGAGCTGATCTGCGGAGACCTTGTGCTCAACCGTGCAGAAAGGACAGTGACTTTGAAGGGAAAGCCGGTGATCCTTTCGGCCAAAGAATATGAGCTTCTGCTGATGCTGGCGGAAAATCCCGGAAAAACTCTAACAAAGGAGAGCCTGTTCAACACTGTATGGGGCAGCGACAGCGAGTCGGAGATTCAGACGCTTACCGTCCACATCAAGCACCTCAGGGAGAAGATAGAGTCTGATCCCTCAAGGCCACAGAGGATACTTACAGTCTGGGGAACGGGGTATAAATTCCAATGAAAAGCTTTAACAGATCGATCTGCCTGGTAGTCCTGTTCCTTGCGGCAGTCATCATTGCGGCAAATATCCTTATGAAGCCTGCTGTGACTGAGACCAACAGAGTGCAGAACGTGGAGATAAGCCGGATATGCAGCCAGATAGAGGAGGGGAATGCCCCTGATTTGTCCAGCTGTGAGTATGTCACGTCCGTTGAGGAATATGTCCCCGGCAGCGGAAGACTGAATACGGATAAGAACTACGCTGTACGTGAAGCAGGCGGCAGACTCTATCGCTTTGACTATGAGCCGGATAACCGGATCCGGAACTGCCATACTAAACGGATAATGAATATTGCCCTACTGACGGTCTCTGCACTGGTATTATTTGTCATGTTCTATATCAGGCAGAGGATAATCAGGCCTTTTCATAAGCTGTCAGATATGCCCTATGAGCTTTCAAAGGGAAACCCGATAGCACCTGCCAAGGAGAATAAGAACCGCTATTTCGGCAAGTATGTATGGGGAATGAATATGCTTAGAGAGGTGCTTGAGGACGAGAAACGGAAGGAGATCGAGCTCCGGAAGGAAAAACATACCCTCCTGTTGTCACTCTCCCATGATATCAAAACTCCTCTTGCAGCTATAAAGCTCTACGGAGCCGCCCTTTCAAAGGGACTGTACCCCGATAAGGAGAAGCAGAAAGAGATAGCCGGGAAGATCTGCAAAAATGCTGACGACGCAGAACGCTTCGTTTCAGATATAGTGAAAAGTTCGGATGAGAGCTTCCTGCGGCTGGAGGTCAATAATACTGAGTTCTACCTGTCTGATATTATCGATAGGATCAGGGAGCAGTATTCCGGCCAGCTTATTCTCTGCGGAACAGATTTCAGCATCGATAAGTACAGCGATTGTATTCTCTGCGGAGACCCTGACAGAAGCGTAGAGGTGCTGCAGAACCTCATCGGAAACGCCGTGAAGTACGGCGACGGAAAAGCTGTGAGCATAAGCTTCTCTGACGAGGAGAACTGCCGCCTGATAACTGTCAGAAACAGCGGAAACAGTCTTCCGGAAGATGAGATAGTGCATATCTTTGAGTGCTTCCGGAGAGGCTCAAACAGCAGCGGAAAAACCGGCAGCGGACTTGGCCTGTATATATGCCGCTGCCTTATGAATGACATGAACGGGGATATTTTTGCCGAAATAAAAGACGGAGATATGCTCGTAACTGCAGTGTTCAGAAAAGCCTGAACACTACCCGTTATGTAAACAGGGCTCATATGAAAGTGTATGTTGATCATTGAGGGGATCACTTTTGAAAAAGTTCCTTCCCCGGACAACTGGCATATACTTTCATATGAGCCCTGTTCATATATGGGGCGGATGTCATCACATTGCCAAAACGGGCATATTTTTTATAGCAATATCTGAGTAAAGACGGCTTTCCTGAGTGTATTTTTGATAAAAAAGAATATCGGCATTTTGGCGGAATTGCCGAAATTATAACAGAAGTATTAAATTTATGTTATGCATATTGACAGGAAGTTGCAGATATTGTATAATTAAAAAAAGATATGCACTTATATAAGAATTTTTATATATATTTTTTTGAAAATGTTGAAAATACACAGCAAATACTACAATTTTTGGCGGCGTTGCCGCATATCCGGACAAGGCAGGAGCAGTTACCGGTTCTCTGCAGGCGGGATATTTTAAGGCACACCGGCATCTTTTCAGGGAGGTACATATATGAAGATCTGCAGCTTAAAAAAACTTGCCCCAGCAGTTGCTGCGGCAGCCGTCATAACTCTGTCCTCTCTTGTTCCGACATCGTTTTCAGCAGCTGCTGATGAGGCTGAAAACGAGTATGTCAACAACGATAAGAGCGGCCTTATACAGGTAGAGGTATGGTATCAGCCTGTCGGAAAAGAGGACGTTTGTCTCCGTACAGGTACGGCATTTCTTATCAATCATACAACAGCGCTGACGAGTGCGGAACTGCTTATTATCGATAATAATACAAAGGACAATATATCCGCAGTTTATTCCGTTGATCCGGCTAACAGATATGAGTTCGATGAGAGCTGTCTCCACTATGAGATAGCAATGCCAGATGATGAGAAGATAAGCGCTTCAGCCAGCGAGGTAGATGAATTCAACGATTTTGCTGTCATTACCCTTGATGCTCAGCTGAGTGACAATACTCCGCTCTGGCTGGGAGACAGCGATGAGCTTACTCAGACAACGGATGTATTCGCTCTTGGATTCCCTACCGCAATGGACAGGTATAAGCAGAATCCGAATTATGCTGCTTATTTTACTGAAGATGTCACCGTGACTAAGGGCACTGTCACTACTACCGGTTTTGCATTCAGCGATTACCGCTCTTCAAGAGAAGACCTTATACAGCATAACGCTGTTGTCGGAGCAGGCAATGCAGGCGGCCCTCTTGTTGACAGCAACGGTACAGTCGTGGGAATGAATACGCTCATTTCCTTCGATGAGTCTCTGAGCTATGCTACCGGGATCAACAAGGTGAAGAATACCCTTGACGACCTTGGTATAAAGTATAACGATTCTGAGTGGAAGCCGGATTCCGTATCCTCAAAGAAGAGCAAGAAGGATAAGAAGTCTATACTTATCCCTGTAATAATCGGCGGTATCGTACTTTCAGCAGCACTTATCGTGGTACTGCTCGTGATCCTCCTTTCAAAGAACAGGAAGAGATCATACAAGGTCCCGGCAATACCTACACAGCCGGTCATGCCGGCAGATATACCTGCACCCATAGACAATTATACTGCATCCTCCGTAAATGCCTCGCTTTCATCTGTAAGACCGGAGGAGCCTGAGAATACGGAGAGACAGTTCGAGCTGGATCAGCCTACTGAGTATGCTAATCAGGGCTCTGCCGAAACCGCAGTGCTCAGGGACAACAGCGGCAACTTCTATATGAACATCGGCGGCAAGACTATTCTCAGACCTGTGATAATCCGTAAGAGAAGTGGCCTCTCCGTTCGCATAACCAGTGCCGATTTCGTTATCGGCAAGGAGAACAGCAAGGTGGATTACTGTATCCATAATAACGCTGTAAGCCGCAGACACGCAAGGATCACCGTTACAGCAGGCCATTGCTTCATTACCGACCTCGGTTCAAGCAATTATACCTATGTGAACGGCAGACGCTTACCTCCGGATACACCGCAGATACTCCGCAACGGAGATATGATAAGGCTTGCGGATGAGGAGTTTGAGTTCAGAATTTGAGTTCAGGGGATGAATTATGAAATACATGACAGCTGTATATACCGATGTCGGTATAAAAAAGAAAACCAATCAGGATTCAGCCCTCATTATGGAGGCGGAAACTGAAATAGGCAATGTGCTTATGGCTGTGATCTGCGACGGTATGGGAGGTCTGGCGAAAGGTGAGGTGGCAAGCGCTGCGCTTATAACTGCCTTTGCAGACTGGTTCAGGAAGGATCTTCCCGGAATAGTCTATAACGGTGTGGATCACCAGGCGGTATTCAACTCATTCGGTAATATCGCTTTTGATATGAATTCAAGAATAGCCGGATACGGTACACGCTGCGGGGTCAGTCTCGGCACTACCGTTGTGGCAATGCTTTTTGCCGCCGGCAGATACTACATCATGAACATCGGAGATTCAAGAGCATACAAAATGTCCGATACCATATACCAGCTCACCAAGGATCAGTCCTTTGTACAGCGTGAGATAGATATGGGAAGGATGACTCCGGAGGAAGCTGCTGTCAGCTCTCAGAGGAACGTGCTCCTGCAATGTGTGGGCGCAAGCGAGATCATAAGCCCGGATTTCTATTCCGAGGAGCTGGTCTCCGGCGACTGCTTCATGCTTTGCAGCGACGGCTTCAGACACGTTGTTACTCCGCAGGAATTGTTTGAGAGAATGAATTCCCAGATGCTCACTGATGAGAAAACTATGAAGGATACGCTGATATACTTCACAGAGTTAAATAAAAACAGACGGGAAACGGATAATATTACTGCGCTTCTCGTGCGTGTGGATTGAGTGGTTCGATATGCTTGAAATAGGACAGATCATAGACGGTAAATATAAGATACTTAACGTCATAGGCAAGGGCGGTATGAGTATTGTATACCTTGCCATGAATGAGAAGGCCAATAAGCAGTGGGCTATCAAGGAAGTCCGCAAGGACGGCAAACAGGACTTCGATGTTGTAAAACAGGGACTGGTTGCTGAGATAGATATGCTTAAAAGGTTCAATCATCCAAACCTGCCAAGTATAGTTGACGTTATTGACGGCGACGGCACTTTCCTCATAGTTATGGACTATATCGAGGGAAATGCCCTTGACAAGAAGCTTCAGGAAGAAGGCGCTCAGAATCAGGAGGATGTTATCGCCTGGTCAAAGCAGCTCTGTGATGTGCTGGGCTATCTCCATTCAAGAAAGCCTCCTATCATATACAGAGATATGAAGCCTTCAAATATCATGCTCAAACCGGACGGCACGGTAATGCTCATCGACTTCGGTACTGCAAGAGAATTCAAGTACGCCGGAGTTGCGGATACTACCTGCCTCGGTACGAGAGGCTATGCCGCTCCTGAGCAGTTCGGCGGTCAGGGACAGACTGATGCAAGAACTGATATATACTGTCTCGGTGCAACGATGTATCATCTCGTAACAGGCCATAATCCCGGTGTATATCCCTATAAGATGTACCCCATAAGACAGTGGAACAACCTCCTCTCGTCAGGCCTTGAGGAGATCATCCTCAAGTGTACTCAGCAGAACCCTGAGGAGAGATATCAGACCTGCGCTGAGCTGATGTATGCTCTTGAGCATTATCAGGATCTTGACGCTGAAAGCAAGAGATCACAGAATTTAAAGTGGAGGACATTTATCGCTACCTCCGTCCTCAGCCTTATAATGGCCGGTGGTGCCGTAGGCTTTAAATCTATGGAAAAGGCAAAGACCTCCGATACATATGATAATTATCTTGTAAAGGCTTCAACAGCTCCGGCTGATGAGGCATACAAGCTCTATGACAAGGCTATAGAACTGAAGCCGGAGTCTTCTGAAGCTTATTTTGCACTTCTCAACTATATAGACGGCGACAATTCCCTTAGTCAGGGCGAGCATACAAAGTTCAAGCAGCTTACAGACGGTACCAGCGATAAAAAGCGCAAGGAAGCCTTCAAGAAGGCTGACAAGGACAATTATTCGCTGTTCTGCTATGATGTGGGAATGGCCTACTTCTTCGATTACAGCTCCAGCAACGGACAGGATCCCATGAAGGAGGGAGCACGCCAGTCACTGGTATGGTTCGGCGAAATGGATCTTGACGCTCTTGCTGATGCAGCCGAGGCTGACGGCAGGAATGATGCTGAGAATATCAAGGATAAGGCGTCGGTCATCTATCAGATGGCAAAGTTCCGTAACAGCGGCACTGAATTCAACAGCAGAGGCGATCAGGAATACGGCTATATCGATTTCTGGAACGACAATATAAAGCTAATGGGCATGGATCTTGAAAATACAAACAATGCTACTGTTGCCCTGAGCTTCTATAACCAGTTTGCAACCACTGTTTACGCAAGAGCGGATGAGTTCTACTATGCGCTGAAAAGTGTTGCCAGAGAAGGAGAGCTGAAGGAACAGCTCCAGGAGATACTGAAACGAGCTGAGGATATAGAGCACTGCACCAGTTACGATCCTGTAAAGAATCCGAAACAGGTGGAGAATCTTCAGGCAATGGTGGCCTCCGCTATGAATGCGGTGGATCAGACTGCCTCCCAGAAGCCTTCACAAGGAGGTGCGGAGAAATGACAGCAGTTCTAACAGCTGCAATGCTGGAAACTAATCCGGAAAAGCTCATTGGCCTTTACCATAACGGATTCATTATCTGTATTGCATTTGCGATATTGTTCTTCATCATCTCTGTGATACTGTTCTTCGTTTTCCATATCAAGGATATTTTTGATATAAAAACAGGCCGTGCTCAGAAGAGAAAGATCGATGAAATGGAGAAGGAGAATGCCCTCACGGGCCGCCTTATCACTCCTAAGAACAGACGTCCGGGCGAGACCTCTGGTTTCTCCGGAAAACTCAATAAGATCAAGAGCGACCTGAGCAGCAAGAGAGCCTCCGCAGGTCAGAACAAGCTCAGCCTGCCAAAGAGCTACAAAAAGCAGGAATATCCGGAGCAGGCATATAAGCCTGAACCGCTGGTGGCTCCTCCGGTACAGAAGGAACAGCCTGCGCCCAAGGCAGATACAGACGGAGCAGAGGGCACATCAGTTCTCGGAACTCCTGAGACCGACTACAGCGGAGCAGAGGGCACATCAGTCCTCGGAGCTCCCGAGACAGATTACAGCGGAGCAGAGGGCACATCAGTCCTCGGAACTCCTGAGACCGACTACAGCGGAGCAGAGGGCACATCAGTCCTCGGAACTCCTGAGACCGACTACAGCGGAGCAGAGGGCACATCAGTTCTCGGAACTCCCGAGACAGACTACAGCGGAGCAGAGGGTACATCAGTCCTCAGTACGCCCGAGACAGACTACAGCGGAGCAGAAGGCACATCAGTCCTCAGTACGCCCGAGACAGACTACAGCGGAGCAGAAGGCACATCAGTCCTCGGTACGCCGGCACCTTCCATCCCGTTCAATATCGGTGGAAATAAGACCGGTGATCTCTCAAGTCCTGATATAGACCTTTCAGAGATGCCACCGTCCAAGTTCGTAATCATTAAAGACATAATGCTCATTCATACACAGGAGCAGATATCCTGAGTATGAAAAAGAGAAAGATCAGATTCAAGCGCTTTTTCGTGCTTATGCTCTGCGGGTACAGCCTTATACCGCTGGCATTCCTTATGATGACCTTTGCAGACTTCAATGTCAGCGGCATCAGAAGACTTGCAGCCTATGCGGTAGGAGCTGTATTCTGGACAGGAGCGCTGCTGGGGACGGTATTCCTTATCGTACTTGACAGAGCACGAAAATGCGATAAAAGATCCCGCAGCATCAAAGGGATGCCGGGACTCATAAGCTTTTTCAGGACAAGGCAGGGAAAGCTTGCAGATATCATTATGATACCGGTGCTTAGCGCTGCGACAGGCGCTTCACTGACTGGAGCGTTCATCCAGCCGGTAAGGTTTGCACTGTGGGCAGCAGCACAGTTCCTGATAATACTTCATTCTGCTTTAAACGGAAAGAATTACATATATATGAAAGGATGAGTGGTTTGAATGAGCAAAAAGCAGCTTGCTAAGCGTGTTTCCGCATTTTCTATGGCGGCAGCACTGTCTGTTTCAGCAGTTGCGTGGGATTATTCTCCTCTTTTGACAAAAAAAGCAGGAAATATCTCATATGCCGTGGAAAACACAGGAGACGAGGCGGAGACCGAATCTCAGAGCCAGGTAAAAAAATCAGAATATCCGCTGTTTCTCGATATAGTTACAACTAAGACGGATGACAGCAATTATCTCATCACAGTGGATAAATTCGATGAGGTAAGCGATTTCTTCGATATAATGCTTGTCATTCCGGATGCTACAAAGCCCGGCGGTGCAATGAAGTATCGTATGAGCAATGAGGGAATTGGCGTTTCAGCCGGTGAATACGATGTGGAAATCACTGTAAAATCCGGCAACAATCCCTATGATATCAGCAGCTTCAGCAGCGGCAAAAAGGCTGTGAAGATCAATACCGAGGAGTGTAATGCTTCAAGATATACTTCTCCGGAGGGCATGTTCTATTACACATCCGACGGTTCTGTTGTCGTGCCTGTTGACTATGACAAGATCTCTTATCAGGGACGTGACGGGGACAACAATATCATAATCAGGACTCCTGATGGTGATACCACTTTTGCTGAGGACGGCTTTATCATGGATACAGGCTTTACTGTTGTAGCCGAGCTGCGCCAGGGCAATGTTCCGGAGAGCGAGAACTATACCGTTGAAAGATTTACATCAGACAGCACCTTGCCGTATTTTTACGGCGAGAAGCTGATGATAAA
>JAAYBK010000241.1 GCA_012718885.1 Ruminococcus sp.
CGCTTATAAGTCCGATAGCGCTGCTGTTTCCGCTGGAGATATTGTCGAGGGTCGCAGCAGAGGTCATGCGGTTGATGCTTATGAGTTCAGGGCGCTGATCGGCCTTGACCATATCTGTGAAGCCTTCGGGGATGATGACAAGGTTGTCGATATCGTTATCTGCAAGTATCTTTGCATAGTCATCGCCGGTGGTCTCGAAGTATTTGAGCTTGACGTTGGTCTTCTCGTCGGGATCGTCGTTGATAGCGAGGAGAGCATCTTCGATAGCCTTTGTGAAGTCGGTCTTGTCACGGTCACAGATGTTTATGGTGACGTTGGTCACGCTGTCGATAGCTTCATTTATGGAAGTCTTCATAACGTTTCCGAGAACCATGAATATACCGAGGGTGAGCACAAGGCTGAGTATCATCTGAGCGTTTATCAGCTCACTAAGTTCCTTTTTCAGCAGGTTAATGAATTTCATTTTCCTTCACCACCCTTTCAAATACTTCTTCAAGGTTAGCAGCCTGATAGCGTTCCTTCAGCTCTGCTGAGGTGCCGGTCACCATGAGATGCCCCTTGGCGATAATGCCGACACGATCGGAGACGAATTCAATCTCCAGCATATTATGGGATGAGAGCAGGAAGGCCATGCCCTCTTCCGCAGCCATTTTCTTTATCATTTTTCTTATCTCTATGGCATTGAGCACATCAAGGCCGCTGGTCGGCTCATCCAGTATAGCCAGCTTCGGCTTGGTCATGACTGCTCTTGAAAGCAGGAGCTTTCTTATCATACCACGGCTGTAGCTGCCTATCTTGTCCTCGAGACGGTCGCCCAGTCCGCATATTTCCTTTGCCCGTTCAACAGCCTTGTTGATGGATTCGATATCCGTGAAGAAAAGGCCTGCCATAAAGCGGAGGTATTTGATACCGGTCATATTCTTATATGCTCCGGCTTCGTCGGGGAGATAAGTGATACATTCTCTTACCTTTTCCGGCTCCTTCACTACGCTGTGGCCGCCTACAACAGCATCGCCTGCTGTAGGTGTAAGAAGTGTGGATATCATTCGTATAGTAGTAGTCTTGCCGGCGCCGTTAGGGCCTATGAGAGCGAAGATCTCGCCTTCGCCTATCTCAAAGCTAACTTTATCGGCGGCCAGCACCTTGGTGTACTGTTTGGTAAGTTCTTTGACTTCAAGTACGTTTCCCATGGTAGCCTCCTTGATATTTTTTTGATGCTAAGGCATCATTACTAATTAGAATAACACAGTATGCATATGATGTCAATGCAAAAATTGCTGTTCAACTGTTAATGTGTTCTATAAACAGTATAAAACACCGCAAGACTTTTGTCAATAGCTTGAGAAGCAAGCTTACCAAAATTGGGATAGTGCACAAATCAGGCAGCTTGGATTTGTACACTGCTTACAAATAATCATCATCTGCCATTTGTTAAAAAAATCTGTTGACAATAATCATATATTTTGATATACTTATTTTAAAGGATTTTAAGGCTTTTTTTTCAGTTATTACAGTGGAATGTGGATGGGTGATTTTTGAATTATTGGCTTCACCGTTTTGGCGGTGCATCATATATGCCCTGATGGATCGTGAACGTTTTTCGTGAACGGTCGGCTGAGGGCTTTTTGTTGTATACGGATATATCTTTCACAGGAGGTGATACCATGCTCATGCCTGAACCGCTCAGAAAAGGGGATAAAGTTGCAATACTAAGCCTGTCAAACGGCATACTCGGTGAGCCTTACTGCGCTCATACGAGAGAGACCGGCATTGAACGTCTGCACAGGTTCGGCCTTGAGACGGTATTCACCGAAAATGCTCTCAAGGGCAGCGAATATATCCTTGTACATCCGGAGGCTCGTGCCGCAGACCTTAAGGCGGCCTTCATGGATGATTCTGTCAGAGCAATAATCACGGCTATCGGCGGGATCGATACTTTCCGTACTATACCGTATCTCATGGAGGACGAGGAGTTTATCGAAGCCGTCCGAAAACATCCGAAGCTTTTCATTGGCTTCTCGGATACTACCCACAACCACTTTATGCTTCGCAGGCTGGGCTTGCAGACATACTACGGACAGGCTTTCATGTGCGATATAGCAGAGCTTTCCGGAAATATGCTCTCGTACTCGGAAGCACAGTTCAGGAGCTGCTTTGCACCTTATAACGGGCGCAGGATAACTCCGTCTGATACATGGTACGAGGACAGGACGGACTTTTCTCCGGCTGCTCTCGGCACTTTGCCTGTATCTCACAGAGAGACTCACGGTTACGAGCTTTTGCAGGGCACCCCTGTTTTCGAGGGCGAGCTGTTGGGCGGATGTGTGGACAGTATGGGGGAGATGCTGCTGGCAGGCAACCTGGAAAGGCTGGGCGACCTGCTGACGCCTTACTGTGAATGTATCCCGGGACTGGCAGATGATTTCAGGCGGCAGTCTGAGATCATCCACAGGTATAATATCTTCCCGACCGCTGAGGAGTGGAAGGGCAAGATATTCTTTGCGGAAACAAGTGAGCTTGCACCTTCTCCTGAAACGCTCAGGCTTTATCTTGAAGCTTTCAGGGCGGAAGGAGTGTTTGCCGGCCTGAGCGGAATTATTGTCGGCAAGCCAATAAATGAGAAGTATTATGAGGAGTACAAGGATATCTGGCGTGAGGCAGTCGGCAATGCTGATATCCCGATACTGTACAATGTGAATTTCGGTCATGCAACACCGAGAGCCATCCTCCCGTATGGGGCAAGGGCTCACGTTGATGCGGAAAAGCAGGAGATAACCCTGCTGTAACAAGCAGGAAACATCGACATGATGGTAAATATCAGGAAAGGGGTGACAGGTTTGAAAGTAAAGGATATTATGCGGAGAGCAGCTGCGGGAATGCTTTCTCTGGCAATAGCATCTGCTTCATGCGGACTGTTCCGGACGCTTGCTGCCGGAAGAAGCGAAACTGAGCAGGAATATGTGCCTTCTGCTGCTGTGCTTGAAGAAATGGAAAAGGATTACTATACGATAGAGCCTGTTGACCCTGAGCTGCTTTCGTTCAGCGATTATTATGATATCCATTCAGGGGAAAACAGACCTGACAAGTCCATTGAAGTTATGGCTGCAGACTACTCCTCCTGCAGCGGAGACTTTGGTGAAGGCTCGTATACGGCTGACGGTGTTAAGAAGGATAACGTCCTCATCTGGCAGGACAACGCCGGAGAGGTCAGCTATGATATACAGGTTGAGGAGCAGGGCTTGTACTGCCTGAGCTTCACCTACTGCGGATTTGTTTCAAACAGCTCCTCTGTTGAGCTTTCCATGAAGATAGACGGCAGTCTGCCCTACGATACCGCCTCACGAATAACACTTGACCGTGTTTGGGTGAATGAGAAGGACATATACAAGGACTCACGGGGAAATCAGGTGCGTCCGCCCCAGGTGCAGAAAGAAATGTGGCAGACTTGCTGGGCAGGAGATGTGGACGGCCTTTTCAGCCAGCCGCTGTTCTTCTATCTGAGCAAGGGCAGGCATGAGATAAGCTTTACCTCTGAACGGGCACAGGTGGCTATAGAGAGCTTCCGGTTCGCAAATCCGGAGGAGATACCGGAGTATGAGGAATATGCATCGGCACTGAAGACTTCTGTAACAGCAGACAGCACTCCCTCAAGGCTCTTCCGTATAGAGGGCGAGGATGCTGATTACAGGTCGGGGGCAATGCTCTATCCTACATATGACAATAACAATTACCTTGTCTCACCCTCTGACCCGAGGAAGGTGGTATACAATACCATAGGCAGCGGAAACTGGAACAAGGCTCTCCAGAAGATAACCTGGAATATACCCAAGGAGCTCATTGGAAACGACGGCTGGTACAAGATAGGAATAAAATCCAGACAGAAGCAGATGAGGGGGCTTTACTCCAACAGGCGGATATATATCGACGGGAAGGTGCCCTGCAAGGAAATGGAGCAGGTGAAGTTCTATTACAACAGCGAATGGAATGTTGTCAGCCCGGAGACCGATGACGGCTATGTGTATGTTTACCTTGATGCAAGCACTGACCATACCATCACTATGGAGGCAGTACCCGGCGAGATAGGCGATTCCATGCGAAAGCTGGAAAAGGTGGTTTCGGAGCTGAATACATACTACAGGAAGGTGCTCATGCTCACCGGTCCTGCTCCGGATAAGTACACCGATTATTACGTGCATGAGAAGATTCCGGGCTTGATTGAAGAGTTTGAAAGACTGTCCGGTGAACTGAAGGATATACAGGATGAGATCGAGGATCTTTCCGGTTCGGCAGGCTCAGAGGCTGCCGTTCTTAAGCGTATGACAGTCGTACTGGACAAATGCGTTGACAAGCCGCTGAAAATACCCTCATATCTGGGACAGATCAAGGACAATATCACTGCCATATCGGCCTGGATGAGGGATTACCGTGACCAGCCCCTTGAAGTGGACTATATCGAATTCGCTTCACAGGACAGGGATTTCACAAGCTGTAAGAAGAAGATAAC
>JAAYBK010000242.1 GCA_012718885.1 Ruminococcus sp.
CCTTGCCAAGAATGTCAAGCTCACCGAAGAATCCGCTTATATCGCTGCATATGAGGATATCCGGCAGCTCACCGTTGAGAGCGTCCTGATTTATAGCTTCATAGGCCTTGTCGTAAGCGTCATCACGGCTGTTGTCGGTGACATATTTTTTCAGCTCAGCCTGTACGTCATAATGGCTTTCGTTGAAAAGCTTGATGAGGAAATCATCTGAAAAACCGCCGCTGAGGACACCTACTGTTATGGTCTTGATATCTGCGAATTCTGCCGGATCACAGGGCGTGTATTTTTTTATCTCAGCGGTAAAGTCTGTCCAGTTCACGACCGGGACGATGATATTGCCCTCGTCAGTCATGGCAAATCCGGCCATGTTATCTGCTGTGAGACCGGCCTTGTTTACAGCAAAAACAGGCTCTATGGACTGATCCTCTGCCTTTATTCCGTAGACTGTGGACATTGTGCGGATGAAGGCAGTCCATTCACCGGTGCCGGGAATGATATTGCCGCTTATAGAGTATCCGAACTCATAGGAGGCGTTTCCGGCTTTAAGGGTACCGTCGTTGCTGACAGTCTGCAATGAGAGCATATCACCGTCAGATACAGCGCATATCATTTCACCGACGGCGTTAAGACCGATAGCCTCCACCTTGCCGCTGTCAGGGGTGAGCTGTCCGATATAAGTACCGTCAATATTGAAGAGGTGATACTCATCGTCTATGACAGCAGCAACTTTTTCGCTGTCCATAGCAGCACCTGAAAGCCGTGTATCACTGCTCGGCACAATGTTGAAGCCGGAGACTTCATTATCGGAGATAAGCTGTCCATCAGAAGAGAATCTGGCGATATGGAAAGTAAGATCAGCTTTTTTCATGAATTCCTGTTTCTCGTTCCAGTCTTCGGGGATATCCTCCGCAGGGACTTCCGGATGGACGGAAAAATTGAGGAGAGTGCCGTCTGCTGCAACAGCAGAATCGTATACGACAGGCACTTCAAAATCCGGTATCTCTACCGGCTCAAAGCTTGTGAAGCTCTTGTCTGTGCGCCAGAACTGAGGAGTTTTCGTACCCGAACCGAGTATGAAGAAGTCATTGCCGCTGTTGAATGAATCGAATCGGTAGATCATGCTCATATCCGCAGGCAGCTCAACTGAGGCTTTTTTGTAGGCGATATCTTCCAGTTTTTCGGCAGTATAAGTGACTGCTTCAGTGGCAGAGCTGTTCTTCCTGCCGCAAGCTGCAGCGGATGAGAGGAATACAAGTGAGGATAAAAGAGCAAATATTTTTTTCATGATAAGACCTCCTAAAAAGAATTGTAACAAGTGCAGCAGCGTTTTGCTGTTTGTCTGCAAGCATTGATCCGGATAGAACAATGGCATGGATGTTCCGGAAAATATGATGCTCAGTTGTCATTTCTATAAACAAGTGATTCCTGAATGGCAAAAAGACGAAGTCCGGAATAAAATCAGCTAAATGCACAAAGGTATTGAAAATTCTATGTGCATTTACACAAAATGCGGGAAATGCCCTTTTATTATTGTGTAAAAAGTGATATAATATTTATTGTATAGAACAACATTCCTGATGTTGAAATAATCAGGCAGGAGGGTAAGATGAACAGCGATAGGATCATAAGTATTGCCGTAGTTGTTGCCGGTATAGATGAAGAGTACCAGGTGAATATTATCAACGGCATTAACAGCTTTGCAAAGGAAAACAACATCAATATCGCATATTTCGCTGCTTTCGGCGGAATGCTGGCGAGCAAGCGCTTCGATATAGGTGAATACAGCATCTATGACCTTATCGATTTCAGCCGATTTGACGGTGCGCTGCTGATGACAAATACAGTCAACGATGTGGCCGTAAAGGAACGCATCACTGACAAGGTGAAAAAAGCCGGTATACCGGCAGTAGTCTTCGACTGCGCTGATTATCCGGAGTTCTACAACATAGCTATAAACAATTCCGGAGCAATGTCCGAGCTGATAGAGCACGTTATCAATGAGCACAGTGCAAAGGTGATAAATTATATATCAGGCCCTCTTTCAAATCCTGAGGCTAAGGCGAGATACGAAGCCTTTCTCAGCGTTATGGCTGAGCATGAGCTGAAAGTGGAGGATGACAGGGTTTATTTCGGCGAATTCCGTACGCATGACGGCCGCATTGCTGTTGAGGAGTTCATAGCGACCGGTATGTCCATGCCTGATGCGATAATATGTGCAAATGACGCAATGGCTCTGACAGCAGTAACTGCTCTTGAAAAGAACGGATATAAGGTACCGGATGATATAATAGTCACCGGATTTGATTATACATACAGTGCGAGAAATTTCAGCCCCGCACTGACATCTGTGAAAAGACCGCTGTTTACTGCCGGATATAAGGCTTGCAGCATAGTATACGATATACTTAACGGCGGTGCTCCTCAGAAGGAGATATTCCTGGACGCTTACCCGGTATTTTCTGAGAGCTGTGGATGTTCATCCGTAGACGGAGATGACCTTGTGGACTACAAAAAGCGTACTTACAGGAAGGTCGAAACTACTAATGCAAACATCTCAATGCTCAACCGCCTTACTGCAAGACTGGCGGAAACAGAGGATGCCTCTGAGCATTTTGACGTTATTGAGAGCTTTATCGAGGAGATAGGCTGCGAAAGATTCTCGCTGTGTCTTACAGAGGACTGGCAGGATGCCTATAACTTCAGCACAGTATTTGATACAAGTATCGGCGGCTATGCAGGATATATGACAGCTCCCCTCATCTGGGACAAGGGCGAGCGCCGCAGCGTAGGCTATTATCCAAGCAGCAATATGTTCCCGGAGAGCCTGGAGACCGGCGGCAATATAAGCTATTTCCTTCCGCTCCATTTCAGGGAGAGATGCCTGGGCTATTACATAATGACAAACGGAGATTTCCCGATAAACAGCCTCCTTTGCCATACTCTCACTATGAATATAAGCAATTCTATTGAGAATATCCGCAAGCTCTTCCACCTGAACAAGACCATGGACGAGCTCAACAGACTCTATGTAATAGATCCGCTGTGCAATATCTATAACCGCAACGGCTTTATAAATATAGCAGATGATCTGTTCAGGGAGTGCGTTGCGGATCACCGTACAGTAATGCTCAGCTTCGTGGATATGGACGGCCTTAAGTTGATCAATGATAATTATGGCCATAATGAGGGTGATATGGCTATACAGCGCCTTGCCGGAGTTATTCAGGAGTGCTGCGGACAGGGCAGTATCTGTGCAAGATTCGGCGGCGATGAGTTCATTCTCTTCTTCGCATCAATAAATGAAGGCTTTGCGGAGGCGCTTGAAAGAAAGTTCAATGCAAAGATAGAATCCTCCAATGCTTCAATAAGAAAACCGTACCAGCTTTCAGCAAGTATCGGAAGTATAGTGAAAAAGCTTGAGGAGGGCGATACCCTCTACGGTATCATTCAGCAGGCCGATGAAAAGATGTATGATATCAAGAAGCAGAAGAAAAAGGCAAGAAGATCTACAGATAAAATCGATAAGTAAAATAATATAAGCCTCGCATATGTGTGGTGCTTATGTAACAGTATATGCCAGATACTCGGGGAAAACCTTTCTGAGGAAAGGTTCTTCCCCGAACCCCTTTCCAAAGACTTTTAATCTTAATTTTCCCCAGATAGGGCGCACCCATGTAGTATCACATGGGTGCGCCCTATCTGGGGAAAATTTAAAACTGAAAGTTTTAGGAAGGGTGTTTGAGGGA
>JAAYBK010000243.1 GCA_012718885.1 Ruminococcus sp.
GACCTTTCCATGAATTCGACAGCAAATGGTTCTGGTGGGGAAAAGGCGGAGCTGAGAACTTTAAAAAGCTCTGGAAAATAATGTACGACCGTTATACAAACTATTGGGGACTTGATAATCTTATCTGGAATCTCGGCTACTGCGGAGATGTAAACAGCGGCTGGTATCCGGGTGATGAGTACGTTGATATTATAGGTTCAGATACATATGTTGATCATACAAATTCACTCGTTGCACAGTACAACAAAACTGCACAGGTAGCTAACAAGCCTGTATGTCTGCATGAGAACGGACCTATACCTGATCCGGAGAAAATGAAGTCTGACGGAGCTAAATGGCTGTGGTTCATGACATGGCATACCTCTTTTATTGACAGTAATCAGTTCAATACTGCTTCATACCTGAAGCGTGTTTACAACAGTGATTATATGCTCACACTTGATGAACTGCCTGATATTTACCACTACGGCAATAGTGCATCAACTGAAAATGAAGAGCCTGTTTTTGAAATTGCTCCTGCTGAAGCAATAAAAGGTGACCTTAATGGTGACGGTATAGTTAATATAGCAGATGTAGTTGTTTTGCAGAAATTCATTCTTGGCAATAGAAATCTGAACATCTCTGACTGGAGAGCAGGTGATCTCTATGAAGACGGAAAACTCGACTCATTTGACCTGATACTTCTGAAGGAAAAAATAACTTTGAATAATATCGAACCTCAGATAGAGATCCCCAAAAATGAGTATAAGTTTGAGACTGCAAAGAAGTATACTGAATATCCATGGAATTATAAAAACAGTATCTCACAGGCAGGAAAGATAGTTAAAGAGAATTACAACGGTATAAATGGTGCAAATTCTCTTAATGTTTATCTTCCTTACGGCTATGATCCCTCCAAAAAATACAATGTATTCTACTTCATGCATGGTATGGGAGACAATGAAAATTCTCTATTCTATAATGATAACGGAGAAATGCAGCGTGTTTTCGATAACATGATACAAAACGGAGATATCGAGCCTATGATAATCGTTACTCCAACATTCAACAAGTGCAGTTCTGATACTTTCTATAATGCTGAGAACTTCTACAAGGAATTGCGTGAAAGCGTTATCCCATTTGTTGAGGGAAAGTATTCGACTTATGCTGCATCAGCATCAAAAGCTGATATAAAGGCATCAAGGATGCACAGAGCGTACGGTGGATTCTCAATGGGAAGTGTTTCAACATGGGCAGTATTTGAAAACTGCGTAGATATAATCGGATACTTTATGCCGATGAGCGGTGCTCATCACTGGGGTACAGGAAACCCTGATCCTAATGCCCTTGCAAGAGCTGTTCAAAATGCCGGACTCAAAAAGAACGAGTACTTTATAATGTCCGCAACAGGCACATCAGACTTTGCTTATTCTTTGTTAAACTCGCAGATAGACGGTATGAAGAAGCTGAGTCAGTTTGAGTATACATCCGATTTTTCAAAGGGTAACTTCTGGTTCATTCTTGCTAATGGCGGAGAACACAGTTGGTATTATGTAAGACAATATATTTACAATTGTCTGCCATTCTTCTTCCGTCAGTAGTAGTACGTTTCTTATTGTGGTGAATGAAAGATACTTTGGGGTGAGCAACAGCTATCTTCAATA
>JAAYBK010000244.1 GCA_012718885.1 Ruminococcus sp.
AGTTTCGCTGCTGCTATGCTTCTTCAGCGGACTCATGATCGCAAATATGAAGGTAAGGGTAGATGAGGTATGCCCGCTGTTCAACAGGATTAATCCTGCCGCAGTCATAACTAACAGCTTGTATTACCTTAATGTGTACGACAATTATGATAAATTCACTGTATGCATCATCACAATGGTCATAACCACTGTTCTGCTGGATGTATTCGGATTACTGCTTACAAGGAGGAAGAAATATGCAAGTCTTTAAGGCGTTTTTTAAGGTCCTGAAAAGCAAGTGGCTTTCGTCGCTGATATATGTTATCGTATTCCTTGTAATAGCGATACCTCTTGCAAAGGATAAGAAAGCAGTTGAGGTGTTTGAGGTCACTTCACTTAAAATAGCCGTATTCGATAAGGACGATACTCCGGAGAGCAGGGCTCTTATAGAACTTATCGGCAAGGATAACAAGATCGTTGAGATAGAGGAGGACAGGGAGAAGATACTTGATTCCCTTTACAGCGAGACTATCGGCTATGCACTCATAATCAACAAGGGCTACAGCGAAGCGCTTGCTTCCGGAGATACGGAGGAGCTCTTCGGCAGCTATCATGTACATGACAGCTATTCCGTGGTATATATGGGACAGTTCCTCAATGAGTATGTATCCTCAGTAAGAGCATATATGGCCGGCGGAATGGAGCTTCAGGAGGCTGTCAGCTCCACAGGAGATGTTCTTGCTGAGAAGCCGGAGGTAAAGATGCTCAGCGATGAGGAAGAAGGCTCCGGTATGCCGCAGTTCTTCGGCGGATATTTCAGGTATCTGCCATATATAGTCATCTCGGCGGTGGTGAACACCCTTTGCACCGTGCTGCTGGTAATGACAAAGAAGGATATCCGCTACCGCACAGACTGCTCATGCCTGTCGCCGTTTTCCTTCACTGTACAGCTTTACGCCGGAAGCATACTCTTTGTTCTGGCTCAGTGGCTGGTGCTCATGGGAGCAGGAGTCTTCCTTTTCGGAATGTACAGCGGAAGGCAGTGGCTGGCGGTACTCAACAGCTTTATCTTCACCCTGCTTGTGACCTCCCTGACTATATTCATAGCAAGCTTCACACCGTCTGAAAGGGTGATAAGCCTTATGACGCAGATACTCGGACTTGGAATGAGCTTCCTCTGCGGCATATTTGTTCCTCTTTCAATACTCAGCGACAATGTTATCGCATTTTCAAGGTTCCTGCCGGCATACTGGTATGTGAAGGCGAACGAGCTGATCTGCAAGGATGTTGACTTCACAAGAGGCGGCGGAATGACTGCTGACGGAGGCAATCTTATACTGTACATGGGCATAGAGCTTGGCTTTGCTGCAACATTTGCAGTCCTCAGCATTCTTGTCCGGAAGCTCAGATACGGAAGGGCATCAGCAGTAAATACAGCTGCCGGACCTGCGCTCTGACGCTGAAAGTTGCCTTTATATCGTCAAATACAACAAAAAAATAAAGCGGATTATCTCAGTTATTGAGCATAATCCGCTTTTTTTTATTTTTTTAGAGACTTTTTTGCGGAAATGTGTTACAATAGATATGTTAAACAGGAATGTACATTTAAGAACAAGTATGGAATATTGCAGCAAAACGAACAGGAGTGTGTAAATTGAAAAAGATAATCGCATCATTATTTACAGCGGCTCTTATCGGAGGAGCAGTGAATGCAGTCTCTGCTTCCGCTGCTGAGAACGAAACTGCTGACCTGTCTGCTCAGCTTCTGACAGACGACAGCGTTTCTGCGGCAGGAAAGAGCAATCTGTACACGACAAAGGACGTTCAGTCCGAACTCCGCCTTAGAGCTGAGGCAAGTACCTCTTCGGAGATAGTGGGCACCATTCCTCCCGGAGCGCTTATAACAGTGCTCAGTATCGAGGATGGCTGGGCCTCTGCCGAGTACGGCAGCTCAAAGGGATACGTATCCACAACCTACATAAGGAAGATAACGCCTGCTGATTCAGCGATAGCTTTCAACAAAGCGGCATATCCGGAATGGTTCATACCGGAGGACGCCGGCTTTAAATTTGCCGGCTCTGTCAGCTCCAACCTTGTTGTAAAGCGTGTATGGGGAGGGGTGTACAAGAGAGACGGCAAGACAGAGGTGCTGACTGCGGAGGTCGCTCCGGAGTCAGATCAGTTCGATACAGCTTCCTTCCTGAACAAGTCTGTTGATATCACAAAGGTGGGCGAGGGCAGCTATACCTACAAGCTCTTTGCCGAGGATGCAGCAGGAAAGGTAACAGAGCTCGTCTCCTCAGACTTTACAAAGCTGGGCACTTCTGCTGACTATTCATCAAAGGCAGCAGGAGACATCGACGGCAACGGAAAGATAGCTTCGGCTGATGCAGATATGCTCCAGAAGTATCTTGTGGGAGACCAGAAACTGAGTACAGCTCAGTATATGCTTGCCGACGTTGACCGTGATACATATGTCAATGCTTTTGACCTTGTCCTTCTGAGACAGAGCATTATCGATGCTCCCGATGCACCGGTGGTTGATCCGGGAAACGGCTGGTCAGATGAAGAGGCTGGTACATATACTACAAAGAATGTAAATACAAATCTCAATATCAGAAAGGCTGCAGATACTTCTGCTGACACATTGGGCTC
The DNA here is from genome assembly GCA_012718885.1 of Ruminococcus sp. Taxonomy (GTDB): domain Bacteria; phylum Bacillota; class Clostridia; order Oscillospirales; family Ruminococcaceae; genus Ruminococcus. The sequence continues at coordinate 2,635 of JAAYBK010000244.1, forward strand.
TGTTCCGGCCGGAGCAAAGTTCAAGGTAACACAGTCCAACAAGGACTGGGCTTATATAGAATACGGCAGCATAAAGGGCTATGTTTCAAAGACATACATCCAGAAATACGCTGAGTCCAAGACAGATCCGGAGGAGACCTGGTCAACAGATGATGCGGGGATCTATATAACAAAGGGCATAACAACAGACCTAAATATCAGGGAACAGCCAGCGCTGATGCAAAGATAATCGGAACTATCCCCAGAAGTGCCAAGTTCAGAGTAACAAAGACCAGCAAGAACTGGGTATACGTTGATTACAAGGGACTGAACGGCTATGCTTCAATTGCACAGGTGCAGAAGTATGTTGAGCCTAAGAACGATCCCGAGGAGGGCTGGACAACTGATACAGCCGGAACATATACCACACTCAATGTGACTGACGGTCTCAATATCAGGGCAGCAGCAAGTACAAGTGCAAATATCCTCGGAACAATTCCGGCAAACGCAAAATTCAGTGTTACCAAGACCAGCAAGGATTGGGCATATGCTGAGTATAACGGTGTCAAGGGCTATGTGTCCATGACATACATTCAGAAATACGCTGAGCCCAAGACTGATCCGGAAGAGACCTGGTCAACTGACGATGCTGGGATCTATATAACAAAGGGCATAAC